>CAZQKF010000179.1:0-3274 GCA_964593645.1 uncultured Desulfobulbus sp. | reverse complement strand
AACCTTGAACCTTATCCTACCCATCTTCTCTAAAAAAAGGGCAAAAAAAAACCGCTGGCCTGAAAACCAGCGGGTTAAAAACTAAGAACAAAATTCTCAGACTGCGCAGGCGGCCTGACCGGCTGAGGCAAGCTCCGGGGTCGGCACAAAAAACGGCCGCACACGAATTGCCGTCTCATGTTTACGGCTTACGACCTGACGAAATACGGAATCTCCACGTTTACAAAACTTCACATATTCCCAGCAATCCGTATGCTCGGCAATGGCCTGCATTAATCCCTGGTGCAGACTATGTCCGGAACGATCGGCAATCACATGGCCAAGTACCGGACAGCCGAGCAGCGCCAGGTCGCCGACCAGATCAAGAACCTTATGACGGATAAACTCGTCATCAAAACGCAGACCGTCCTCATTTAAGACAGAGCGACCATCCCAGTGAATGGCAATCACGTTTTCCAGGGTGCCGCCGAGGGCAAGGCCATTGGCCCAGAGCTGTTCTACCTGCTCGACAAAGCCGAAGGTTCTGGCCCGGGCAATTTCATTATTGAAACGATCTGTTGTGATGTCAACACTGTAGGTTTGTTCATTGATCAGGTCATCATCGAATTTAATGCGACCGGTAATTTTAAAACCGTTATAGGGCTCAATACGGATAGTTTTTTCACCGTTACTGAAAGAAATGGGGCGGGTAATGCGAAGTACCTTGCGCAAGGCACGTTGTTTTCTCAGTCCGCCGCGTTTGAGGAGGTGAACAAAGGGCCCGGCGCTGCCGTCCATAATCGGCACTTCGTGCGAATCTATCTCAACCTCGGCATTATCAATACCAGCGCCGCGCAGGGCAGCCATAAGATGTTCCGTGGTGGAAATGCGGGTATCACCGCTGCCGATTGTGGTAGCCAGGGTTGTATCGACAATCTGTTCCATACGGGCCGGAACAGCAGGTCTTGCGGCAAGGTCACAGCGATAAAAACAAATGCCGCTGTTCTCCGTTGCCGGTTTAATAGTCAGGTTGACTGTTCTGCCGGTATGGAGGCCGACACCACAGCAACTGACGGATCGTTTTAATGTATACTGATGAGGTTCAATGGAGGTAGCCATTCTTCACCTGTTTCCTGTAGATTGGGTTTATTCTTCTCTCTGGCTTCTTTTTTATGCAACAAACAGACCCAAACAGAAAAACAACGTCGCAAAATAAAATCTAATAACTTACATCAAAATTTCAGGATGATACAGGTACAAAAAATTAAACCTCAGGCAATGTGCCCTGCAAATCTACTGTGTCAAAAAAAACACATTACGTGTTATTCCCCATAAATGTTGACTTTTCGACACACATTACACCAAATGACATTTTTGGGTCGCACCCGTTATTCAGCCAGCCTGTCAACGACAAAATGACCCAGTTTCTGATCCGGTTCCACAGCCATTATCAAGGCATACAGGGGAATGCCAAGATCAAAACCCCGGAGTTTAACTAAATCTTTTTCTGTACAGAGCAGGCAGGTTGCCGATGCCTGTTTCGCCCGCTTAACGAGTTGACGAATCTCACCTGCCTTATACAAATGATGGTCAGCCAGTGACTCAAAACCAACTCCACCCAGCTCGAGGGAATCAAGCGTCTGCTTGAAGCTCTCGGGACGGGCAATACCGCAAAATCCGTAACATTTATGCGCTTCAAGAGCATCAAATTCCACTTCAACCCTGGCCCCTGCATCATCGAGCATGACAATCCCGGCTACGCGATAACCATTTGTAAACACATTTTTTGAGGGAAACTTATTCCGCAGTAGCTCTGCAAATTTGCCTGCACGTTCTCGGTTTACATCTGATATTCCCGTGATAATAAAGGCATCGCAGCGGTGCAGAGCTTTAACAGGTTCGCGCAGGTCTCCTCCCGGAAAAACCCTGGAATTTCCGGCAAGAGCATCAGCACTAAACAACACAAGATCCAGATTCCGCTGAATTGCCAGATGCTGAAACCCGTCATCCAGGATCAGCACGTCTGCCCCCATTTTCACAGCTCGCGCGGCCGGCAGTTTCCGCACAACCCCGGTCAAAACAAGAACTCCGGGCAAGGTCTCGGCAAGCATCCTTGGCTCATCACCCACATAGGCGGCATCAAGCAGAATATCATGACCGTCTGATACAATATTAATCCGCTCTTTAGTAGCGCCACCATACCCGCGACTGATAATGGCGGGTTTGTACCCGTTGTCCTGCAACCTGCGGGCAAGATACTGCGCCATGGGTGTTTTACCGGTACCTCCCATGGTCAAATTACCTACGCTCAGTACTGGAACGTCAAAAGATACACTGCGAAATATCCCCCTTTGATAGCAACGCTCCCGAATTCGCATGGCTGTGCTGTACAGCGGAGAAAAAGGACGACCAATTCTATAATATAATTTCTTATTCATACCAGAAGACTAAACACTGTATACTAAACCTATGTTTGAATCGTGAAAAATACCTTCCCAGCCTCATACAATATTCCTTCATTTTTTAGGTGCAATTTTATGTGCATTTTTTCTATTATGCGGTATGTACTTCAAGATGATAGATAATAATTCATAAATTTACCGTAACCAATACAATTATCAGGAGGAATACAAGTGAATTTTTCAGCTAAAACTCTTTCACTTCTCTCAGCTGTCGCCATTACAGCGGCTCTCACGACTAATGCCTTTGCCGGCGATCCCATCAAAATCGGCGTTGCCGGTGCCCATAGCGGTGACCTTGCATCCTACGGTTTGCCTACAGTGAAAGCTGCGGAACTCGTTGTCAAACACATTAACGAGAAAGGCGGCATCAACGGCTCCAAGGTCGAACTGCTGATTGAGGATGATGTCTGCAAACCTGAAGTGGCGACCAACACTGCCACCAAGCTGGTTTCCGCTGGCGCCAAGGTCGTTATCGGCCATATCTGTTCCGGTGCCACCAAGGCGGCCCTGCCTATTTACGGCGAGGCTGATGTTATTGTCATGTCTCCCTCGGCAACCAATCCCGATCTGACCCAGAGTGGTGATTATCCCAACTTTTACCGTACCATTGCCTCTGATGACGCCCAGGCCCGGGCTGAGGTCGATTTTGCAGTTAACGTGCTCAAAGCTAAAAAGATTGCTGTTATCCATGATAAGGGAGATTACGGCAAAGGCCTTGCCGAATTTGCCAAAAAATTTATTGAACAGGGTGCTGTAGCAGAAGTTGTCCTTTTTGAGGGAATCACTCCAGGTGCAGTTGATTACTCCGCAGTTGTCCAGAAGATCAAGCGCAC
>CAZQKF010000178.1:0-5209 GCA_964593645.1 uncultured Desulfobulbus sp. | reverse complement strand
ATGAGCCCACCAACCATCTTGATATTGAGGGCATCCTCTGGCTGGAAAAGATGCTGGCAGCCTCCCTTCCTGAAAGCCCGGATGCCTTTCTCATGGTCAGCCATGATCGTCGCTTTCTGGAAAACACGGTAAACCGGGTTATAGAACTCTCTGCCGCGTATCCTGACGGCACCCTGCAGGTGGAGGGGAACTATTCAGCTTTTCTGGAAAAAAGAGCACTGTTTTTGGATCAGCAGCAGGAACAGGAAGAGCGGTTGGCCAATAAGGTCCGCCGCGAAACCGAATGGCTGCGGCGCGGCCCCAAGGCCAGAGCGACCAAGGCAAAGTATCGCAAGGATGAGGCGTACCGACTCCAGGATGAACTGGCCGAGGTAAAGAACCGTAATCGGGCCGGCGGCAGTGTCCAGATATCCTTTGATGCCACCAATCGCAAAACAAAAAAACTGCTCACTGTAACCGCAATCTCCAAGGCCTATGGCGATCATGCTCTGTTCAGCAACCTGAATCTTGTGCTTTCACCGGGAACCCGTCTCGGCCTGCTGGGCAATAACGGCTGCGGTAAATCAACCATCATGCAAATCCTGGCCGCGGCCGGCAGTGAAGACGGTCTTAAACCCGACAGCGGCGAGATCAAAGTGGCTGACAACCTCCGTATTGTCAGTTTTGACCAGCAGCGTGAACAGCTCGATCAGAGCCAGACCCTGCGCAGAGCTCTGGCCCCGGATGGTGATTCCATTATCTACCAGGAGCGCAGTATCCATGTTGTCTCCTGGGCTAAGCGCTTTCTGTTTCGCAGCGACCAGCTGGAGACTCCGGTTGCACGACTTTCCGGCGGCGAACAGGCGCGGATTCTCATTGCCTCACTCATGCGCCAGCCCGCCGACATCCTGCTTCTTGATGAGCCGACCAATGACCTGGATATCCCGTCACTGGACGTTTTGGAGGAGAGTCTGCATGAATTTGCAGGTGCACTGGTGCTGGTCACCCATGACCGCTTTATGCTTGACCGAATCTGCAACGAGGTGTTGGGCTTTGACGGACAAGGCAATGCTTCCTTTTATGCTGATTTTGAGCAATGGCTGCAGGATCTTGCCAACAAGAAAAAACAGGCGATCAGCCAGGATATTTCGTCGCAGCCTGTTCAGGAAAAAAAGAAAAAAACCGGTAAACTCACCTATATGGACCAGCGTGAGTATGATCAGATAGAAGAAAAAATTGCAGAGGCAGAACAACGTCAGCAGGAACTGGAGACGGTGATGCAGGCTCCGGAAACAACTGCTGATCCGGACCAGCTCCATGCCTGCTGGCAGGAGCTGGAAACAGTGCAGCAGGAGGTCACCCGCCTGTACAGCCGTTGGGAAGAACTTGAAGACATCAAAAACGGAAAAAAATAAGCAGGCGCCTTGCCCTGCCTGCGGCGGTACCGGCCAGATCAGCTCGTTTAAGGGAGAAAGCCGGTTTTTGCTTACTGATGAAGAATTCCCCCTGTGCAGCGGCCTGGGGTATCTCCTCGAAAAAGAGAACACTGAGGCTGACAGCAATTCTGAAGGCTGAAAAGTTCTGTACGCATTCCCACGATTTTTTACTGAAAAATTAATCCGGAAGATGACAAACCCAAAATCGTTCTTACAGTATTGAATCAATTGATTTTGATGTCACTTTAACGAAAAAAAGGAAATTCGTATGGTTACAACATTACGCAGGCTGACGCCCTTTCTGCTGATCTTTTTTACCCTTGCCTTTATGGAAGCCGGTATTACTGCCCAGTATGCAGATGCCCGTTCCCGGGGTGGCGGCCGCTCATTTAAACGAATGGCTCCTCGCAAGGCGACACCGCGCAAGACAACCAACCCGGCTGCTGGTCAGCACAAATCAGGTTTTGGCCGCGGACTAGCCGGCGGCCTGCTCGGCGGAGCACTGGGCGGCATGCTGTTTGGCTCCATGTTCGGTATGGGCGGATCCGGCATGGGCATCCTGCCTCTGCTGATTCTGGGTGGTATCGGCTATTTCATGTATCGGCGTTTTATGGCTAAACCCCGTACCCAGGCAAGTCCTGGTTATCGGCCACCTCCTGTTGGAGGATCGTCATTTAATATGAATGGTTCATCGGCAGAAAATTCAACAAATTTTGACATCCCGCCGGTACCGCCCGCAGGCAACACCGTCCAATCCGGTATCGATGAAATCCGAGCCCATGACAGCGATTTTGATCCTGATCATTTCAAAGAGGTGGCCTCGGATGTATTCTTCAAAATTCAGGCTGGCTGGATGCGACGTGACCTGAGCAGTTATCAGCATCTGTTAGGCGCTGAACTGGCTGCGGAATATGGTGACCATTTTGCCGAAATGAAGCAAAAGGGTATTATCAACAAACTGGAATCCATTGCCGTTCGCAAGGTTGAAATTGTAGACGCAGGCTGCGTGGATAATGAAGATTTTGTCACCATCTTATTTACAGCCAACCTGCTGGATTACACTGTGGATGAAAAATCAGGTGATGTGGTGGAAGGCAGCATGACCGAACCGGTCAAATTTGCAGAAAAATGGACATGGGCCCGCCCGGTTGGTACTGAAGACTGGAAACTTGAAGGAATCGAGGTTGTTGACTGATCAACAACCACTCAACAACTATTTATTAATTGGAGAACGTATGACAGCAGCAAAAAGCGGGGACAGTGTAAAAATTCATTACACCGGTACCCTGGAAGACGGAACCACTTTTGACTCCTCCGAGGGCCGTGATCCCCTGGAGTTTACCTTGGGCAGCGGCCAGGTTATTGTCGGATTTGAAGAAGCGGTCACCGGCATGAAAGCCGGTGAAAAGAAAAATGTGCTGATCCCGGCAGACAAGGCCTACGGTCAGCGCAACGAAGAAATGGTCATCACTGCACCACGCGAGCAGGTACCGGCGGATATCAACCCCGAAGTCGGTCAACAACTGCAGATGGCAGGCCCAAATAATCAGCCCATTGTTGTCCTCATTACCAAAATCACTGATGAGCATATCATCCTGGACGCCAACCCCCCTCTTGCCGGCAAAGACCTGAACTTTGCCATTGAGCTGGTCGCTATTGCCTGATACATATAGCTTTACAGTTTCAACTTTAAAAAAAACGGGACGTAATCCAACTATTACATCCCGTTTTTTTTTGCTTTTAGTGAACATTTTCCACTAGGCGTAGAAGGAAGCGGCCTGCTTCTGGTGAGCCGTGCCCACCCATATTGGCAATATTTGCTGTAAAATTAAACCTGTATCATGTTTCCGGATTACCCTCCGATTCTCGACATCCTACCGTGACAATCACTGCCGTGCTCTTTCAGTCGTTCTTCCATCTGATGGCCCTTGGGTTTATTTTTAATGGCGGCCAGCAGGGTCTGACGAATCTCCTCTTCTGTTCCATTCCGGCGCAGGACTGAACGAAGATCGGTTTCCTCATCATGGAGCAGACAGGAGCGGAGCATACCCTCAGAGGTCAGGCGCAGCCGGTTGCACTGATCACAGAAATGATGACTTATGGGGCTGATAAAACCAAGTTTCCCTTTGGCATCCTCACCAAGCCTGTACACACTGGCAGGGCCGTCTGCCCTGCCTCCGGCTACGGGAATCAACTCTCCCAGTTCTATAAAACGTGCTTTAATTTCGTCAGAGGACATATAGGTACTTTTATCCCAGCGTGATGAGATGCCCATGGGCATAAATTCAATGAACCGTATCTGCAGATCCGTTTCCTGCGACATCCGGGCAAAATCAACCAGCTCATCATCATTAATACCCCGCATGACCACCATGTTCAGCTTAACCGGAGAAAATCCGACACTGCGGGCCTTCTCAATACCCCGCCATACTTTATCAAAACAGTCAACCCCGGTAATCTTCGCAAAACGTTCAGGTTTCAGGGTATCCAGGCTTATATTTATTTTTTTGACACCGGCTGCGACCAGCCCTTCCGCGTATTGTTCCAGCAACACCGCATTGGTGGTGATTCTGATATCATGTAAATGATCAATTTCAGCAAGCTGCTCAATAAAGTGCATGATATTATTGCGCACCAGCGGTTCCCCTCCTGTCAGCCGCAACTTGGATATTCCCATACCAACAGCCACCCGCACGACCCGCAATAACTCTTCGTAGCTGAGCAATTCGCTATGGCTGAGCTTGGTCAGACATCCTTTCTGCTCATCTTCAGTGACGCAGTACATGCATTTCAGATTGCAGCGGTCTGTAAGAGAGAGGCGCAGGTAGGATATGGTACGGGAAAACATGTCAACAAGACCGTTTTGCTCTGCCGGAGAACTGCTCTTTGTTTCTGCCATGGATTTACGATTGACCTTTTGTTTTTTGACGTATCAGCCGGCATGGTGTACATACTGCCGACAGGACATAATCTGCTTCCAGAGGAAGACCACAGATACCACTTAGTACTGTTGATTGCAACCCAGTCCGGACAATATGCTCATACTTGCCATTGAAAGTTCCTGCGACGATACAGCAGCTGCTGTGCTTGAAGACAACCGCCGCCTGCTGTCCAATATAATCAGCTCTCAGTTTGAAGTTCATGCGCAGTACGGTGGAATTGTCCCGGAACTTGCCTCGCGCTGCCATATTGAGGCCATCCGACCGGTAGTAGATGAGGCACTTACCGCAGCAGGCGTGTCGCTGGCCGACATTGATCTTATTGCCGCAACCCAGGGGCCCGGCCTGGTCGGATCGCTGCTGGTGGGCTTTACCTTTGCCAAGGCGGTGGCCCTGGTGCAGAATATTCCCTGTACCGGGGTTGATCACATGGCCGGTCATCTGCTGGCCATCATGCTTGAAGAACACAGACCTGAATTTCCCTACACGGCCCTGGTCGTTTCCGGGGGCAATACCTCGCTGTTTACAGTCAACAGCCCCACGGATTTTTCTCTACAGGGGCGTACCCGTGACGACGCAGCCGGAGAGGCTTTTGACAAGGTGGCCAAGCTTCTTGATCTCGTCGGCTATCCGGGCGGCCCGGTTGTCAGCAACCTTGCCCGGCAGGGTGATCCTGAGGCCATAGCCTTTCCCCGCTCCTGGCTGGCCAAGGACAGTCTTGATTTCAGTTTCAGCGGCCTGAAAACGTCCGTGGTCAACTATGTTAACCGCTGCCGGCAAAAAAACCAGTCCGTGCCGGTTGCCGACATCTGTGCCTCGTTTGAGCAGGCCGTAGTAGATGTACTGGTGACCAAG
>CAZQKF010000177.1:0-5261 GCA_964593645.1 uncultured Desulfobulbus sp. | reverse complement strand
CACCGCTGTTGGTTGGATGGATGATAAATTCTGGGTGGCCGCCTTTCGTAGTGATAGCGATATCCGCCAGGACAGCTGCCAGTTTGACCAGCAGCGTATCAACCGAAAAACGGCCCAACTGTTGGCCGCGCATCCTGACAATCGTTTAATTCAGCATCTGGGCAAATGCTGCCTCACCTACGGTTGTCCGGCAGCGCGCAACTTTTTTTTAGGCCGCTGGGAAGCCCCGCTACCGACCTCCCCGGTCTGCAACGCCTCCTGTGTGGGCTGTATTTCCCTGCAGCCCTCCGGCTGCTGCCCCTCAACCCAGGATCGAATTCAGTTTATCCCAACCCCGCGTGAGATTGCCGAAATAGCCGTGCCGCATCTGGCATCTGCTAACCAGCCCGTGGTCAGTTTTGGCCAGGGCTGTGAGGGGGAACCGCTGTTGCAGGCGGATACTCTGGAAAAATCCATCAGACTGATACGACAGAAAACAGCCAAGGGCACAATCAACCTCAACACCAATGCCGGCCTGCCCGGTGCAGTGCGCAACCTTGCGAAAGCCGGACTTGACTCCATTCGTGTCTCCATAAATTCCGCCCGGCCTGAATGTCACCAGCGCTATTACCGGCCGTCAGGATTTTCCTTTGCCGATGTCCGGGAATCTATTGCCGTGATGAAAGAGGTGGGCAGGCATGTCTCTCTAAACTACTTTATCCTGCCGGGGTTCACCGATGATCCGGATGAATTTGCCGCTTTCTCAACCCTTATTGCAGACTACAGCCCTGATCTTATTCAACTGCGCAATCTGAATATGGATCCAGAGCTGTATCTGAAAGTAGTGAAGCATAATCCCAGCCATCCCCCTCTTGGTATGCTCAACTGGCTGGAAACCTTAAAAACGCGTTTCCCTCAGCTTTCTTTCGGCTATTTTAACCCACCCCTGTGCTGACCTGTTTTACTGTGATTATTGCAGCTGCAGGACCTCGTTGACTGCACGTACTGCAGAATCTGCTTTCTCAAGACCGTGTGCATCAGATTGCCTGAAAAATTCCAGGGCCCGCTGCCAGCCCTGGTCAACGGATGATGCGGTCTGCACCTTTACGGCCAGAGTATGACCAAAGGCGTAATTAGCTGCAAAGTAATGGGTAAACTCTTTCAACCGGCCCAGCCGCCGCTCTGCAATAAAACGGTCGATCAGGGCCAGCACAAACCGGCCGTAAACCTTGGGAAGCGACATCTGCACTACCGGGATATCCAGCCCATACACTTCACGGGCAATATCAGCAAACAGCCAAGGGGTGAAGGCGGCACCGCGACCTATCATCAGGCCGTCAGCCCGGCTTTCCTCCAGACATTTTTCAGCATCAGCAACAGAGAGCACAGATCCATTGGCAATAACCGGAATTGCAATCCACTCTTTAACCTTTGCCACCCACGACCAGTGCGGACGCCTGCAAGAGGGTTCCTTGCGCAGGCGTGCATGAACCGTCAGCAGGTCAATGCCTTCTCCTTCAAGCATACGGCAGAAATCGCGCAGCTTCTCTTCATCAAACGACTCTCCCAGCCTGATTTTTGCGCTTAAGGACAGTGTGGTCTCTCTCCTTGCCTCAGCAACGATAGCTCGAACCTTATCAGGTACGTCCATCAGCGAGCTCCCGCCGCCCCCCCGCCTGACTCGCGGGGCCGGGCAGCCAAGATTGAGATCAACGGCATCTGCCCCAAACCTGTGCACTGCTGCAATAGCCGGTGCAACTTCAGCTGCATCTGTGACCAGAAGTTGATAGGAAAGTGGCGATTCCTGTTCGGTACGGACAAGAAAGGGAGAGAGACGATCATTTTCCACAGGCAACCTGCGGGCTGCCAGCATTTCCGTTGACAGTAATCCAACGCCACCGAAATCGAGCAGCAACGTTCGTAATGCCGAATGAGTCAATCCTGCCATGGGCGCGAGCAACAGAGGAGGGGTGAGTGACAATTTGTTTATTTGAAGTGATGTATTAGTCATAGATGTCTCATTAACGCCGTGCATAAAAATTATCCACCAACTGCGTTACAATTTTTTACCAAAAAATAAATACTGATTTTTCGGGGATAATTACTAATAAGTAATTAACTCCATTACCAATTTAAAAAAAATACATGGTATCTGCACGCTAAATAGCCTATACAGGAGAATAAAATCAATGAACCATCATTCATTAGACTTGACAATACGTTCAAAAAATTTTATATCGCTGAGAATGATTATTTAACAGAAGGATTTTTATTCCCATCTCAACTACAGGATTGATATTATGAATGCACCGGCCCCGATGATTCGCCTGACAACCCAGCGCCAGATTATACTGGAAGAGTTAGCCAAGGTAAAGACCCACCCCACTGCCAGCGAACTCTACGATATGGTGCGCAAACGTCTGCCGAGAATCGGTTTGGGAACAGTGTACAGAAATCTTGAGTTGATGGCAGATAACGGCATGATTCTCAAACTTGAAGTCGGTGGTACCCAGAAACGTTTTGATGCTAACACTGACCCGCATTACCATATCCGGTGCTCCTGTTGCGGTAAGGTTGACGACATCGACGTTCCGGTTCTTGACAACTTAGTCGACGCCGCAGCCCAATCCAGCTCATATCAGATTCTGGGGCATCATGTTGAATTTACCGGCGTCTGCACGGAGTGCCAGCAACGCGAGGGCATCACGGCCATTCAATAAATCCTGTTTTCATCTGTATATATCATCCGGGTTTTCAGAAATACGTCGTTTCTGAAAACCCTTTGTTGTTTCTTTCATACCGACTTTTCAAAATTACTTGTTTTATATCAATTTTTTTATAAAATTTTGGTATATTATATATTAGGTTTTATTCCCATTACTTTCTTTCAGATCAAAAAAGGAGGATCCGAATGAAAAAACTGACGTATCTGCTGCTCGGGGGAGCAGCAACCGTACTGCTGTGTGCAGGCGGCGCCCAGGCAGACAGCTGTATTGACTGCCACACAAAGATTTCCCCCGGTCAGGTGCAGGACTGGAAGGTTTCTAAACATTCTGCTGAAGATGTCGGCTGTGTTGACTGTCATGGTGACAAGCACTCCACAGCTGAAGATTACAAAAACGCCCAGCTTCCTGACGAGCATGTCTGTGCCGAATGTCATCAGGAACAGTTTGATTCCTTTGCCAAAGGCAAACACAACTTCGGCTGGACCTCACTCAATGCCATTCCGGCCACCCACGCTGCTCCGGACGAGCTGATTGAGGGCGGACGCGGCTGCGGTGGTTGCCATAACATGGGCATCAAGAGCGAAGCACAGAAAAAAGAACAGCGCGAAAAAGGCTATCGCTACCAGAACAACTCCTGTGACGAATGTCATACCCGTCATTCATTCTCCAAAAAAGAGGCCCAGAGCCCCCGTGCCTGCCAGCAGTGTCACATGGGTTATGATCATCCCCAATGGGAGATGTGGTCTTCCTCAAAGCATGGCGAGCGCTGGTTTGCCAAGCAGAACGGTGACCTGCCGGCTGATGCCGTGGCACCGACCTGTCAGACCTGTCATCTGCCTGACGGAACCCATCATAACGAGACTGCCTGGGGATTCTTAGGCGTTCGTCTGCCCCTGCCCGATGACAAGCAGGCAGCTGATGACAGGGTAACCATCCTCAAGGCACTTGGCGTACTTGATCCTGAAACCGGCAAGCCCACCCCGATCCTTGACGCAGTCAAGGCTGTCCGGATGGCCAAGCTGACCCAGGAATCCTGGCAGGTAGAGCGGGATAAAATGATCAAGATCTGTTCACAGTGTCACTCCGAGGCCTATGCCAAAGAGCAGCTGGACATGGGTGATTCCATCATGATGAAGGCTGACCGTTTAATGGCTGAAGCCATTAACACTATTGCAGCCCTGTACAAAGACGGCATCATCAAACAGCACCCCAACTATCCGGCAGCCTACCCCTTCCTGCTGACCTTTATGCACACCAATGGCGGCAACTGGGAGCAGGTAAAAGACCTGTCCTACATCGAGCAGGTACTCTGCCAGATGTATATGAAGCACCGGATGCGGGCTTACCAGGGATTCTTCCACGTGAACCCCGACTATGCTTACTGGTATGGCTGGAACGAGATGACCAAAGATCTTGGCGAAATCCAGGAGCTGGCCAAAACCATGCGTGCTACCCACGGCAAATAAGCTGAATTTTTTAGTACCATTCAGCTGAAAATACAAAGGCTGCTGTTCCGTTTCGGAACAGCAGCCTTTGTTGTTTTTGGCACTTGTAGGAGCGGTGCCTCGCCGCGAAGAGCAGGCTGTGCTTCCCTGAGCCCCTTCGCGGCGTGGTACCGCTCCTACATTTTATATAAAAACTACTTTGCAGAAACGGCGCTTACCCACCTTCAGCAGCACCTCACCTTTGGCTGGGATCTCGGCATTCAAATCGGTTACCTTTTCACCGTCTACCGATACCGCATTCTGCTTGACCATCCGACGACCGTCTGAAGTTGATTTCACCAGTTGCGCTTCAAGAAGCAGCTTGGGCAGCCAGATGGAGTCGCCGTCAACGGTAACCTCTTTTTCCGGTACATCATCGGGCAGTTCGTGCTGGGCAAAGACCTGTTCAAAATTCTTTTCCGCCGCATCTGCTGCTTCCGGCGTATGGAACCGGGCAACAAGCTCTTTGGCCAGGCGCACCTTAACCACCTTGGGGTGAATCCTGCCCTGCTCCATGTCCTGCTGCAGCGCAGCAATTTCGTCCATACTCAAATCACTGAGCAGCTCATAATAGCGAAACATCAGCTCATCACTCACCGACAGCACTTTGCCGAAGATGTCATCTGCAGACTCTGAAATCCCGATGTAGTTGCCCAAAGATTTACTCATCTTGTTGACGCCGTCCAGGCCTTCCAATAACGGCATAGTGAGGACAACCTGTGGTTCCTGTCCTTTTGAGCGCTGCAAATCACGGCCCATGAGCAGGTTAAACAACTGGTCTGTACCGCCAAGCTCAACATCCGCCTCCAGAGCAACAGAGTCATAGCCCTGAATCAGAGGATAGAGAAACTCATGGATGGAAATGGGCCGATTGGACTCAAAGCGTTTCTTAAAATCATCACGCTCAAGCATCCGTGCAACTGTCAGCTGCGAGGCCAGGCGGATCATCTCATAAGAGCTTAGTTCACCCAGCCAGGTGGAGTTGAACACCACCTTGGTCTTTTCAGGATCAAGAATTTTAAAAACCTGTTCCTTATAGGTTTCGGCATTAAGGAGAACATCTTCCCGGGTA
>CAZQKF010000176.1:0-5265 GCA_964593645.1 uncultured Desulfobulbus sp. | reverse complement strand
TCCCACGACGCGCCGCCTGCGTTTTCCCACGGACATGGAAGTAATCATCACCGACACAGTGGGGTTTATCCGTAACCTGCCCGCAGATTTGCTCAAGGCCTTTGAGTCAACCCTGGAGGAGCTCTTTGAGGCGGATTTATTGCTGCATGTGATCGATCTGTCCAACCCTTCCTGGAGAGATCAGGTGGAGGTTGTGGAGAAACTGCTGCGCGAGCTTGAACTCGATAAGATTGCCTGTCTGCGGGTCTATAACAAGCAAGACAAGGCACCTTTAGAGGTTGGTAGAAATATTGGGGATGGTATTTGTGTCAGTGCCCTGGACAGGGCGAGTCTGGCAGGCTTACTGCCGATGATGCAGGCACAGTTGGGGCAGGTGGTGGAGGGGTTCAGGGACGCAGATAAAAGCCCAGAGCCTTTTCAATAAGATCCGGATCAATAAATTTGCAGCCGATATAGTTCTTTTCCAGAGTACAGATCCGAGCTTGCTTAATCAGTTTGGTCTGATTTTTGTCATTGAGATGAAATTCCAGCTGGAGAACCTGGTCTTTCTCCATCCTGTGGAGACCGGAAACGGTAAAGCCGATACCACCTTGGGAAATATTGTGGATATGGATGACGCCGCCGCCTCCGCCGGGAGGGTCGATAACACGGTACGTGCCGGGCAGGCTGATTTTTTTGCGGTAATGATGCCTGAAATCAAGCTGAATGGAGAAACGTGCATTACACTTGCATCTGATTTTCAGTAAATGTTTTTTGTGAAGATAGGGGGCAACAGAGGTATGTTTGGCCGTGTTACAGGACGGACAGATAATTGTTGCAGTTTTGTCGGCACGGACAAATACTTTGATCTGTTTCATGAAATCAGTCGTAAATAATGCAGGTGTAGCGTTCAAGCAGTTCTTCGGTTTCCCGGTCAAGATCTGCAGCAACCTCGTGAATCTGGTATTCATGTCCACAGCCGGAACACTTTAGGCGCACCTGTCTGCAGCGTCTGTTCACTTCCAGTTTATGTCCGCATCTATTGCATTTCATAGTATCAACGCCCTGAACGCAGGCACCTTATCCGATGAGCTGTTGTCTGGTGAAGATGGCCTTTAGTGGATAGCCGGCCTTTTTCAAGGTTTCTGCGCCGCCTTCCTGACGGTCAACAACAGTGACAATCAGACCGACCTGAAACCCTTCATTTTCTACACGTTTAATGACCTGAATCAGCGTGCCGCCGGTGGTGACGACATCTTCCATCAGGGCAACCCTGCAGCCGGGGCGCAGGTTTTTTTTGCCCTCAATGTAATTGCCGGTTCCATGGCCCTTGGCCTCTTTGCGCACGATAAAGGCCGGGATCGGATCATTATCGAGGTAGCTGACAATAGAGGCGGCCGTAACCAAAGGATCTGCCCCCAGGGTCATGCCGCCGACCGCGTCTATGGGCTTGGGATTGTCTTTAATCAGCTCGTAAAGCAGTCGTCCACAGAGATAGCCGCCTTCGGCATCAAGAGTTGTCTGCTTCCCGTCAATATAAAAATCCGATGTCTTGCCCGAGGTGAGAGTAAAGGTTCCCTCTCTATATGATTTTTCAAGGAGCAGTTCCTTGAGGCGTTGCCGTTCATCCATGATAAATGTCCTTTAATTGAATGTTATTGTTAAAATACCTGTTTTTACGGCCTCGTGTAAAGGAATTTATTTTTCCAGCTATGGATACGGCTTTTTTAAGTATCCTTTGCAGTAGGTATATGATAGTATTTATTGTGATTGTTTGGTTGTGCTTGGTTCTTTTCTCTTTGAGTTGTCGGGTCCGAGGCGGATGGTTGATGATCTTTGGCCGGTGTCAGAGAAAAAGAAGAATATACGCGTAGATCGGCAATATTTTATTTGGAGTTATCATGTGCGGAATTGTCGGATATACCGGGAACAGAAGAGTCATTCCCGTACTGCTTGAGGGACTGCGCCGTCTCGAATATCGTGGATATGATTCAGCAGGGCTGGTCTATCAGCACGAGAATCAGCTGGTCAAATTTCGGGCAGCAGGCAAGTTGGTCAACCTGGAAGAGGCTGTTGATGAACATATCGGGGTTGCCAGTCATACCGGCCTGGGCCATACCCGCTGGGCAACCCATGGCGCGCCGACCCAGGATAACGCTCATCCCCATTCCGACTGCAGCGGCGAACTAGTGTTGGTACATAACGGCATTATAGAGAATTACGGCAGCCTCAAGGAAGAACTCCTTGCTGAAGGGCATGTTTTCTCGTCGGAAACCGATACCGAAGTGCTGGCTCATCTCATTGAAAAGTATCTTACTGATGATCTGGTTGCCGCAGTGCGTCAGGCCCTGGCCCGTGTTGAAGGCTCTTATGCCCTGGGCGTCATGTGGGTCAAACAGCCGCATAGACTGGTGGCGGCCCGTAACCAGAGTCCGCTGGTCATGGGTGTTGATGATGATGCCTGCTATATTGCCTCGGATATTCCGGCCCTGCTGCCCTTTACCCGCCAGGTTATTTTTCTCGATGACAACGAACTGGTAGTACTGGACAAGGGTACGTACTCCATCACCGATGTTGTAACCGGTCAGGAAATTAATAAAGAAATCCGTACCATTGACTGGAACCCGGCCATGGCGGAAAAGGGAGGGTTCAAGCATTTTATGCTCAAGGAGATCTTTGAGCAGCCCCAGGCTATTTTGAATACGGTTAGTGGCAGGATCGTTCCCGACACCGGTGAGATTGATCTTCCTGAAATCGGCCTTTCTTCAGAAGAAATTCAAAATATTGATCGGATCGCCCTGGTGGCCTGCGGTACTTCCTGGCATGCCGCCCTGGTGGCCAAGTACTGGATTGAAAAATGGGTGGGTATTCCCGTGGATGTGGATATTGCCTCGGAATTTCGTTACCGCAGGCTGCTGGTCAGTGAGCGGGTGCTGACCATTGCCATTTCCCAGTCCGGAGAAACCGCAGATACCTTGGCCGGTATTCGCCTGGCCGCCTCCCTTGGTTCCAAGGTGGTCACCATCTGTAATGTTGTGGGCTCCACCATGACCCGTGAGGCAGACGGTGTGATTTACACCCATGCCGGACCGGAAATCGGCGTTGCCTCTACCAAGGCCTTTACCAGCCAGTTGACGGCCCTGTTTATGCTGACCCTATATTTTGGTCAGGAACGCCAGACCATTGATCGGGAAACATTAAAAGAATTGGGAACCGCTCTGGTCGAGGTTGCCGCAGTTATTGATAAGACCCTGCCGGTTATCCAGGAGCAGGTGCGGGAGATGATAGAACGCTATTATGATTCCCGTGACTTTCTCTTTGTCGGCCGGGGCTTGAATTTTCCCATTGCCCTGGAAGGTGCCTTGAAACTCAAGGAAATTTCTTATATTCATGCAGAAGGGTATGCGGCCGGAGAGCTGAAACACGGCCCAATTGCCCTCATTGACAAGGATATGCCGGTCATGGCCCTGGTGCCCAAAGATTCCGTGTACCAGAAAACCGTGTCCAATGTGGAGGAGATCAAGGCCCGCCAGGGGCGCCTGCTGCTGATCGGCACCGAGGGCGACACCCATCTGGCCACCTTAACCGACGACGTACTCTACCTGCCGGAAGTGCACGAAGAACTGAACCCGCTGCTCTACACCATCCCGGCCCAGTTGCTCTCTTATGAGATTGCCAACCGCCGCGGCTGCGATGTGGATCAACCCAGAAATCTGGCTAAGAGCGTAACCGTGGAATAGGTTTCCAGGCTTTTCCGGATCTTCTCGTTCCCACGCTCCTGCGTAGGAATGCATATTTCAGTTTAACCAGGCTCTCAACCCCGACAACGAACACATGATTACGATCGGCATCGAACAGCTCATTGCAGACCCACCCGACTATCTTGCAGGCAAACGGCTTGGTCTGCTCTGCAATCAGGCCTCCACTGATCGTCATTTTACTCACAGCCGCAATCTGATCCTCCAGGAGTTCCCGCAGCAGCTTACCTGCCTGTTTTCCCCCCAGCACGGTTTTTTCAGTGAGAAACAGGACAATATGATCGAGTCGGATCACACGACCGATACGGTCAGCGGCCTGCCGATTTTTTCTCTGTACGGTGAGACCAGAAAACCGCTGCCTGCCATGTTTGCGGATATTGATATCCTGCTCATTGATTTGCAGGATGTAGGTACCAGGGTGTACACCTTTATCTGGACCGTGGTGCATTGTCTGCAGACCGCGGCTGAGACCGGCACCAAGATCGTGGTTCTGGATCGGCCTAATCCCGTGGGTGGACTCCTGGTTGAGGGTAATGTGCTGGAACCCGAGTTTCGTTCGTTTGTTGGTCTATACGAAATTCCCATGCGGCACGGCCTGACCATGGGTGAGCTGGCTTTGCTCTGCAACCGTGAAATGGAGATCAATGCAGATCTTGACGTGGTGCAAATGCAAGGCTGGCATCGATATATGTTTTTTCAGAACACCGGCTTTCCCTGGGTTTTTCCCTCACCCAATATGCCCAGCCCGCTCACTGCTCTTGTGTATCCGGGACAGGTCATCTGGGAGGGAACCAATATTTCCGAAGGACGCGGCACCACTCTTCCCTTTGAACTGGTGGGAGCACCTTTTATCGATCCGCAGCAGGTAGTTGATACCCTGGCTGCAACTGACCTGCCCGGTATGCAACTCAGGCCCATAGCCTTTGAGCCCACCTCCGGCAAGTGGGCAGGAGAGCAGTGCCGTGGATTTCATGTTCATGTGACTGATCCTTCCTCGTTTCTCTCCTATCGGTTCAGCCTGGCCTTGCTGCAGGCCCTGCTCAAGCTGTATCCTGACCAGCTTGTCTATAAGGAGCCGCCCTATGAATATGAATTTAAACGTCTGCCCATGGATATGATCCTGGGCAGTCAGCAGCTTCGTCTTGCTCTGGAAGAGGGCGCAAATATTGTGGAGCTGGAAAACTCATGGCAGCCTGAACTTGCCGCCTTTGATGCATTGCGCAGGTCTGTTTTCCTTTACCGGGATTGACAAATAGACTATGATTTTTCTCCCTTTATTTCGGGCAGCATGCATGGAAACGATGGAATAATATGAAAACAGCAACTCTTAAAGAACTGGCTGACCTGGTCGACGGTACGGTCTCCGGCGATGATCAGCTGATAATCACGGCCTTCAACAGTCTTGAGCTGGCAACTGGTGGTGAACTTACTTTTATTAATTCGGTTAAGATGGCTTCGCAGCTTGCAGCTATCAAGGCCTCGGCCTGTATTGTTCCGGCTGCACTTGCTGAGGTGAAGCTGCCGGTGA
>CAZQKF010000175.1:0-5301 GCA_964593645.1 uncultured Desulfobulbus sp. | reverse complement strand
ATAACACGTCAAGCGTCCGTGCATACAGCAGCAGTCCAAACAGGAAAACAGCTGTCAGCAGACCGGCTGAACTGTAATAATTTAACGGGGCCCAGGTAATTGCAGTACCGGCCAGCTCATGTACAGCCGACAGTGAGGCGGCACGGGTAGGGGAGAGAATCTCCAGCAGCCCCATGGGCAGGGGAATCGTAGTGAATATAAGCCAGCCGATGAACAACAAGATGATATATATCCAGCGGGATCTGTAGAGATGAGCAGGCAGTTGAGGGGAGTTGAGCAGGAGCCAGCCGCCGAAAATAACCAGCATACATGCCGTGTATAATCCTAATACAACGGGATGAACACCCCCAAACAGCAGGGGAATAGTTGCCGGCAGTATAAGTGCAGCTGCCTGCCCTGTTCGCTGAAATTTGAGCGTACGCTTTCTGTGTCTTCTGTGCAAGGGAGAAGTATTATATCGGCTGCGTGTTATTTGGATGGATTCTTAAAGTTGACACCGGTTCCCATGAAACCAACAGAAAATCCCATACCGGAAGACAGGAGTCCGGCACTGCTTGATTCGGCATAGATAACGTCCTGATCCCGGATTTTAATCTTATCGCCAAGCCCCTCCTGAAGTTCGCTGTAACTCAGGCTGATAATTTCGCGCTTTCCTTCGCCCGAATAGCGGATAAGCTTAATCTTGTCATCATCGGCATAGCCGGCCAATCCTCCGGCCAGGACAATGGCCTCGGTAATGGTTAAGTCACCCTTGACCGGATAGATACCTGGTTTGCGCACGGCTCCGTCTACAAAACACTGGCCTGCTTCAGGCACAAAAATCACATCGCCTGCACTGATGGCCACGTTGTATTGCATATCGCCTTTTTTGACTAATGCATTCAAATCAATAATATAATATTGACGTTTTTTGGTCTTCCTGTCCTCTCGAGTCAGATAGGCCAGTGAGGCGGCCTTTTCAGAAAGGCCTTGGGCAACGGCAATAATATCGAGCAGGCGCCGACCGGAAACATAATCATAGGTGCCGGGTGTATTGAATGAGCCGACCAAGGTGATCTGGTTACTGATCCGCTCTTTAACAAATACAGCAACATGTGGATTCTGCAGGTATTTCTCTCGAAGCAGGGTCTCTATTTTTTCTTCGGCTTCGGCAACTGTTAAGCCCAGTACATTCACTCGGTCAAGGATAGGCAGGCTTACAAAGCCTCTGGAACTGACCCGGGCCTCGGTATTTAAATCCTGGGTTTCAAAGACAGTGACCGTAAGCAGGTCGCCGGGCCCCAACAGATATTCTGTATCTTCAGGAGGGGCTGTCAGCACGGAGTTAAACAGCTGCTGTCTCTCCATTTTGTCTGTAAGTTTTTTGGAGTGTTCCTGAAATTCCTTCAGGTCAGTATTACTCTTAAACTGTTCCTTGGCACAGCCCCCAACCAGGAGATTGAGAATAAAGAGACAGAGGAGAAAAGAAAGTTTTATATATATTTTCATGAATGAGGACTTAGTATGTATACGAATTCAGTAATATTTCAGAACAAAGGCAAAAAAAATAGAATTATAATTTCTGTTGGATATATTTATAATTGACAAGCCATAATTGTCTACAAATAAAAAATAAAATGGCGGGTAGGCAGAGTCTGCGTACATGTTGTTGATGGGCATGATTTTTATCAAGCGTCCTTCTTTTGACTGCAGTGCAACGGATTACGAAGGATTGACTGCTGTTTGAGATTATCGATATCTGCAATAAATTAAAAAAATAGAGTTGTATCCCCATCCGATTGGCATTTAATGTTGTTTTTTCGACGAATTTAAGGTTTCGTAATTTGTTTAAATAATGTAAAATTAAGAAATAAGAAAATTCAATATACTGCATCTACTTTCAGGAGGGAACAGGTGACTGACAAAGGAATAACGGGAACGTTTTTTTTGAATAAGAAAAATCTTTATATGGTGAGTTTCATGATTATACTCACCTTGGTTTTTTCTCTGCCGGTTTTTGCGCAGTCCATGACTTCTGCAGGGGATGCTTCTCTATCAGCTGATGTACAGGCTGACGGTGATTCATCAATGCTCATATTTTCTTCAGCGTATATAGCTGCCGTTCCAAGAACCTATTGGGGGGCCAGTTCGTATGCATGCTGCACAACGAATGTAACAACATTTTACCTGACACATAACGCAATAACCAAAAAGGCCAGCAATGCTACCTGCGGCCCTAATGACACCACTTTTGAGGGCTGGGCTTTCCTGAAGCCTCAGGAAAGCCAATTCAGCTGGGTGTATGAATCATGCTCCGGCAGGTTCCATGGAAATTTCAGTTATATGCTTGAAGACCATAAACAATATCTCTTTTTTGTCGATTGGGTCAATGGCGGTCCTCAACTGTATGTCACTATTTCCGATGCTCTATCTTCCAGCAGTATGCAGACTGCAGCGTTTAACAAAGATAACAGACAACTTGTGGACACGGAAATATATCCCATGGTCGCGTCCGGCAGCTCTGCATATTCTTCATCAGCTGATCAAAGTGAATTTTGAGCCGGCAGGCAGTTTTTTATATTAAGAGTAGAAAAAATATTTTTTAATCAGGATCCAGGAAATAGGAGATGTTTATGAAAACAAATAAAATTATTCTAATAGGTCTTTGCGCTTTCTTTCTGAGCCTCGGGACCGGCAATGCTTTCGCCGGATCCTCCGGAGCTGTCGGCCAGGGCAATATCTCTGTGTACAAGGGTGGTCAGCTGGCCTACACCTTTAAAGGCCAGAACCCGGTTGAAGAAGAGGCCCTTCTGGTCTGTGACGGTACTTGTAAGGTAAAGGCCCCCGGCGTATCGCTTATTGGTGCCGGTGGTACCCGACTGGCAATTAAAAAAGATCAAGATCTGTTCAATCTCCTGGTGCAGGAAGGTCGGGTAGATTTTATTCTCACTGACAGTATCAGTAAGGTCGCTTTCTATACACCTGATGGTCACAATACAATTGCAGACATCATGTTCAATGCCTCTACAAATTCCCCCGTACGCGGCTATATGCAGATCAACGAAAATGGTATCGCCGAGGTAGGTGTTTTGGAAGGCCGACTCGTTTTCAGCAGTGCTGACGGTGCCAAAATGGTCTACAGCAACAATCGAATACTGTTGTCGTTAGCCGACGTCACAGCGGGAACGACTCTGGGTGCCTCTGCAACCGGATCCGGCGCGTCGACATCCGCAGCTGCCGGTGCTGTTGCGGCCGGGACTGCTGCTGGTACAGCTGCCACAACCGGTATGATCGTTGCCGGCACCGTTGTTGCCGGCACCGCAGCTGCCGTCATCTTCAGCGATGACAGCTCAACAACGTCACTTGCTTCCGGAGTCCAGGTAACCTCAATTGAACGACCTGTGAATACAACTGTTATCACCGATGTGGCTGATAACAGTGATGATAACGGATCTGATGCCAGTACCAATCGTTAAGCCGAAAACACTCAACCTCGGCAAGGCCGGGGTTGAGTTATCCTTATATTGTACTACGCAGCTTTTGTTCCATGAGTTTTTCTTTGCAGTATATCGTCCCGCCCTTTGAAAAGTCCGCTTATCAATACAACAGCAGCGAGTATTCGTAGTATTACCTCTATCGATTTGCGTCGATACAGTGTTTGATTTGACCCTTGGAGAACTCGTAATACATTGATTTAAGGTAATAAAATATATTATTATGTAGTTGCTTCATATACTCTTTGCAACCATCCAGACCTTGAAGATTTAAACCGTGATACGAGAACACAGCACATCATTGACCCGGCTTCATCGATCACTGGATCTTCTCCTGGTTGTATTTTCTTTTATTGTCGCCTACACGATCAAAAGAAATTTCTTTTTTCCCGGCAGGGAAGGTCTGTCAACAGAGCCTAACTACTACCTGGTGCTCCTGGTCATTGTGCTGCTGGCCCCCTTTTTTTTCAGGGTTGCAGGGTTTTATCAATCCTACCGCACCCAAACGTTCTACCAGATCGGACTGCGTGTTGGTAAGGCCGTTGTTGGTATCCTTGCCGGGACTATTATTGTCCTCTATCTGCAGCATGCACATGGCGTCAGTCGCATGCTGCTTCTCATTTTCGGCGTTCTCCTGGGCAGCTTGCTGCTGCTGAGCAAAAGTCTACTCTATTACACCCTGCGCCATTACCGGGCCCGCGATTATAATACCCGCAATGTTCTGATTATCGGAACCGGACTGCGTGCTCAACGAATGATTCAATCGCTGCAGCGGCAGAAAAGCACTGGTTACCGAATTGTAGGCTGCCTGGATCCTTACAATAAGGAGACAATCTCCACATCTGTCTCTGGTGAGGTCAAGGTAATTGGTCAGCTTAATACCTTGCCCACCCTTCTATTGGAGCAGGTCATAGATGAGGTGATCTTTGCCTCCGATCTTGGCGATATTGACTATATCAACGAGTATATTTTATTTGCAGAAGAGCTGGGTATCAACATCCATATTGTTCCGGACTTTCAACTTGAAAAAATCATGTACCGGCCGGAAACCGCCACAGTATTTATGCATGAGTTTGCCGGATTGCCGACTATTGCCATTTCCACTGTTCCCCAGCGACCAGGAGAATTACTGCTGAAAAGCTGGATGGATTACCTGGTAGCAGGCTGCGGCCTGATCGTCCTCTCTCCGTTATTTTTGACCCTTATCATTATCATCAGGGCAACTTCCAGAGGATCGGCTTTTTTCACCCAGGAACGCTGCGGGCTCTACGGCCGAACATTTAAAGTTATTAAATTTCGCACTATGGTAAACAATGCGGAACAGCTTCAAAACACTCTTAAGGACGCCAACGAAGTTGATGGTCCGGTGTTTAAAATCAGCAATGACCCGCGTATTACCGGGATCGGCAAATTCCTGCGCAAGACAAGCCTTGATGAACTGCCGCAGCTGATTAATATTATGGCTGGACATATGAGCCTTGTCGGGCCACGTCCGCCGATTCCAGCCGAAGTCCTGAAATATAAACCCTGGCAGCGTCGTCGGCTGTCTATGAAGCCCGGTATCACCTGCATCTGGCAAGTCAGCGGTCGTAACAACATTGATTTTGAGGACTGGATGCGGCTTGATCTGGAATACATTGACAACTGGTCGCTGCTGCTGGACATCAAGATTCTTTGTAAAACAGTTAAAGAAGTTCTCAGCTGTAACGGACAATAGAAAAACTTTTTTTAAATCATTACCAGAGACCGAGACACCATGAAAAAAGCACTTATCACCGGTATCACCGGCCAGGATGGAGCCTATCTGGCCGAATTTCTTTTAAACAAG
>CAZQKF010000174.1:0-5322 GCA_964593645.1 uncultured Desulfobulbus sp. | reverse complement strand
TCAATGGTTTCCGGTTCAGCCTGAACGGTTTCCTCATCGTCAGTGGCGGGAAAAAAGAGTTCAAAGGTCGTGCCCTGTTCACTACTCTGCACCCTGATGGTACCTCCGTGATCAACCACTGTATTCCAGACGACGGTCAAACCAAGGCCGGTACCACTCTTTCCCATCACCTTTCTGGAGTAAAACGGTTCAAAAATATGCTCCAGATCCTGCTCGACAATGCCGGGCCCACTGTCTGCAACACTTAGAACCACATACTTGCCACTTTCCATATCCGCAACCCCTTCTTCAACAGCCTGATTCCGGGTAGAAACGGTGACGCTTCCTTTACCCTCCACCGCCTCTGCAGCATTGTTGATCAGGTTCATCAGACATTTCTTGATATGCAACGGTGAACAGGAAATATTTGCGACCTGCGGGTCAAGTTCCAGCCTCAACTCAAGCCGGTCGTGCAGCTGCAAAAGCTGCCGGTGCTCTGGCGAATCAAGATAGCTGCGTACCAGATCGTTCAAACCGGCAGGCTCTCTGGTTCCGGCAACTCCACGGGCCACAGTGAGTAGATCCGCAACAACTGCTGCAGCACGTTCGCCGGAATCCTTAATGGCCAGCAGCGGGGCCCGCAGTTCGCTGTCCTCAGGTAATTTCATCAGCATCAGCTCCGGATAACTGATAATCCCGGATAAAATATTGTTTAAGTCATGAGCCACACCACCGGCCATCAGGCCGATGGTCTCCATCTTTTTTGCCCGCGCCCGCTGTTCCTGCAGCTGCAGCTCTTTTCGTCTGAGCGCATTCTCTTCAGTCACGTCATTGAGCGTATAGACAATGCGGTCATCAATAAGGGTATAGGAAAAAACGACCTCACGCCGAGTACCGTCTTTGCAGGTAATAGTCCATTCCGCGGACGGGTAGGAAATTCCTGTTGCAACAGTCTCCTGCAGCCGCTTCTGCCAGACCTGCATCACCTGGGCCCGCTGCACATCATCAGGATAGGCCTTGCTGAACCAGATTTCGATAGTAGGAATATCTTCCAGAGTGTAACCGTACAGCCTCTCCACGCTGGCATTGAGCCGTTCCACCCGACCGTCAATCCTGGCAATGCCGATGGGAATGGTTGTGCTGTCGATAAACCTACTCAGAAACCGTTCATTTTCCAGGGCTTTTTCCTCAACCTCCCTATTTCGCTTATCCGCCTGCCGCTGCATTTTCATCCGTACCAGAACAATTGTATAGAGGAGAAAAACAAAAAAGAGGAGTACCGCACTGAAGTATATGGAAGTGTTTTTCAGTTCCAACATGAGCAATAAACAGTTGATTTCAGGGGAGATATGGACAAGATAAAACCCTGATTGATGAGGCTGAACACAGGTACCATTGACCTTCCATTATCTCCTCCGCAGTACTCCTGGTAAAGGAATAATTGTCTGCAGGCCACGCAAACAATTGCTGCATAATACCCAAGGTACCCAGCAGTATATATAGTAAAATTTATAAAAAAATAAACTGTAAGTCAAGGAATTTCCATATAAATCAAGAAATGACATGCATTAGAAAATTTATATACGAGCCTGGAAGGCTTTTTTCATTATTGCCCCGGCAGTACGCACGAAAATGGCCAATCAGCTGTATCCTTTTCTACATAATATCTATTCCTTACATTAAAAATCGCTTGCTGAATCTTAATATCATCGATACCATAACCATTAAGAAATATGATACTTTCATTCCTCTGGAGCATTGTATGAACCCACCTTACATCACTGCCGTTATTCTTGCTGCCGGGAAAGGTACCCGCATGAAATCAGGCAAGGCCAAGGTGCTGCACGAACTTTTTTTCAAACCCATGCTTCACCATGTACTCGATACTGTGGCACAAACTGACATTAGCCAAACTGCAGTCATTCTCGGCCACCAGCGTGAGGCAGTGCTTGACAGCCTGGACGGGTATGATTTCGTCCCTGTTTTTCAGGAGGAACAGCTAGGCACCGGCCACGCTGTGCTCTGTGCCCAGGCAGCCTGCCGCGATACAGATCTGGTCATGATTCTCTGCGGAGATACCCCGTTGATCCGTCCCGAAACGTTGCAGGACATGATTGAACGCCATAAAAACAGCAGCGCAGCGCTGACCCTGATGACCACCCTACTGGACAATCCCTTCAGCTACGGCCGAGTTATCAGTGATGAAGACGGCCGGATCCTGAAAATCATTGAGCAGAAAGACGCAACCAGAGAGCAGCAGGACGTCAACGAAATTAATGCAGGCATTTATCTCGTTGACGCGAAGTTTTTGTTCTCGGCCCTGCAGGAGGTGGGTACGGATAACAGTCAGGGAGAGGTCTACCTGACCGATGTCGTTGCCATTGCCGTACAGCAGGGGCACAGGGTGCACACGTACGTGCACACACCGGCCATTGATGTACTTGGCGTCAACTCAAGGGTGGAACTTGCCCAGGCACATAGTGAACTGCAGATGCGTCATAACCGGGCAGTGATGCTCAGCGGAGTAACCATGTATTCACCCGAGACCATCCTCATTGCCCCGGATTGCAGCATTGGCCGGGACACGGTGCTCCAGGCCGGCGTACAAATCACTGACGGCTCAATAACCGGTAAAAGAGTGTACCTCGAAACCGGAGTTGTCCTCACAAACTGCAATTTGGCTGACAACTGTGCGGTCGGTGCCCACAGTGTACTCCGCAACTGTTCTCTTGATCCAACAGAACAAGTTCCCGCGCTGACCAGCCGGACGGATTGAGCATGCTCATCGTCAACAAACGGCCCTACCCCTTCCGCCGGGGAATGCAGCTGGGTGAACTGGCAGTGGAACTGAAACCGGGTGCTGATGTACTGGTCAGAAACGGTTCTCCGGCCCGGGCCAACACCCTACTGCAGGATGGAGACAGTTGCGAACTGATTAAAACAGGTGAAATTCCGTCAGCCCTTGATATGGAGCGGGCTCTTGCCGCCCGGCACAGTGCTGAATTTCAGCAGCGATTCAAACGGGCAACGGTTGCTGTTATGGGACTGGGCGGTCTGGGATCAGCCGTGGCAGTGAGCCTGGCAAAGGTAGGCATCGGCAAACTTATTTTGGTTGATTATGATGTTGTCGAACTTAGCAATATCCACCGGCAGCAGTATTTTCTCGACCAGATCGGCCTGAAAAAAACACTGGCCCTGAAAAAAACACTGATCCAGATCAACCCCTTTACAGCCATTACCACCCTGAATATTAAACTGGATGAACCTGCCATTCCCCGGCTGTTCAGTACGGTCAGCGTACTGGTGGAATGTTTTGATAATCCGAGCATGAAGGCGGCCTCCCTGCGGGCGGTTCTGCAACACATGCCTGATGTCGGCTATGTGGGCGCATCGGGAATGGCGGGCTGCGGCAGCGGCAATACCATTGTTTCCAAACGAATCAAACCTAGGGTGTACATTGTTGGAGACTGCACCTCGGAAGTCACGGATGAATCCACTCTGTTTGCCCCCAGGGTCGGCATTGCCGCCCTCCACCAGGCCAATCAGGTGATCCGGCTGCTACTGGATATTGATACGCCGTAAACCCAACCCTTCATACCTTTGCCTATATGCTGCTTATTCTTTCCCCTTCCAAAACCCAGCAATTTGATGTCCCTGTCCGGCCGGATTACAGCCTCCCGATCTTTACTGAGCAGGCTAATCAACTTGTCCGCCTGCTGCAGCAGTTTGACCAGTCGAACCTTGCTGCACTCATGAAGATGAGTGATAAGCTGGCAGAGCTCACCTGGCAGAGATTTCAAGACTATCAGCTGACTTCAACACCTGCAAACAGCCGCCAGGCACTGTTCATGTTTCAGGGAGATCAGTTTAATCCCATGAATGTCGACAGTTACTCGCAGGAGCAACTGCAGCATGCCCAGCAGCATCTCCGTATTCTGTCAGGTCTGTATGGGATCCTGCGACCACTGGACCTGATACAGCCCTACCGGTTGGAGATGGCAGCCAGGCTTGCCGTGGGAGCGTCAAAAAATCTCTACGGTTTCTGGAGTGAACAGGTTACCCATGCCCTGAATAACGCCCTGCTGAGCGACCCGCACCCGCTGCTGATCAATATAGCGTCCGCAGAATATTTCAAGGTTATTCGAAAAAAAGAACTGAAAACAAAAATCCTGAATCTTGCGTTTAAGCAGGAAAAGGCGGGCAAGACAAAAACCATTGCCATCTATGCCAAACGGGCCCGGGGGGCAATGGCTGATTTTGTTATCACAAACTGTATTACCGACCCAAAAAATCTACAGGATTTTTGCGAAGATGGCTATTGTTTCCGGCCGGATATGTCCACTGCTGATTCCGAATGGGTGTTTGTCAAAAAACTCTAACTGAGATCAGGGATTATTCTTTTCCAGGTTTCCAACGAAAAAACGCTCTTCTCACGGCCCGTATCTTTTACGCCCGACAATCAATCTCCTTGTCTTTTTGTTCTTCCTGCAGTACAGTCTGCGATTTTTTGACAGATTTTCCAGGTGCGGCTTCGCACCTTTTTCTTTTTGCAGGAGTTTTTGATGAATCAGGACAAGATCAGAAACGTGGCAATCATTGCCCACGTTGATCACGGCAAGACCACATTAGTTGACCAGTTATTTCACCAGAGCGGCATGTTTCGCGACAATCAGCAGGTAGCGGAACGCCTCATGGATTCCATGGATCTGGAGCGGGAGCGCGGTATTACCATTGCCTCCAAAAACGGTTCCTACCGGTATGGCGACTATAAAATCAACATCATTGACACCCCGGGTCATGCCGACTTCGGTGGTCAGGTAGAACGGGTTTTACGCATGGCTGATGGCGTTGTTCTGCTGGTGGACGCCCAGGAAGGCCCCATGCCGCAGACTTTTTTCGTGGTCAAAAAGGCCCTGGCTGCCAACCTGCCTATCCTGGTACTGGTTAATAAGATCGACAAAGAAGCTGCGCGCTGCGAGTGGGTGGTTGATGAAGTGTTTGACCTGCTGGGCCGTCTGGACGCCCCGGATTCCACCCTTGATTTTCCGGTGATCTATGGTTCGGCAAAAGAGGGTTACATGGTGAAAGATCCAGATGATCCCCGGGTGCCGGGCGAGGGCATGGATCTGATATCGGAGATGATCGTCAACCATGTACCGCCGCCTGCAGGTGATCCCGAGTCCCCGCTGCAGCTGCAGATCAACACTATCGATTATTCCCCCTATCTGGGCAGGCTTGGCATCGGCCGCCTGGTCAACGGCAGTCTCCATTTAAACGACAACATTGTTGTAGCCCGACGAGATGGTTCCATTCAACTCATACGTATTAACAAGATTTTTTCTT
>CAZQKF010000173.1:0-5323 GCA_964593645.1 uncultured Desulfobulbus sp. | reverse complement strand
TCTGGTGGCCCAGTGGGCGGTGCTGGATCGTACGGTACTTCCCGAGACTGCAGAGTTTGGCAAAGGATACACTGCAGAACTGCAGGTGGAACAGTTTGACCTGCATCCTGAGCTTGAAGGGGAGCGGCTCATGATGGATATGTTTGATCCGGATCTTGAAATATACTATCAGATTAATTCGGAGTAGCCTGTCGGCTGCTGTACACCTTTTTCTTCATGGTTTTTTCCTCACATCTCTTTCTTTTTTATTTCCTGCCGGTCAGCCTTGCTCTGTATTATCTGATGCCGAGCCGTGGCAGGAATCTGCTGCTCACCCTGCTTAGTTATCTGTTTTACGGTTGGTCCAACCCTCTGTTTACCCTGTTGATGCTGTTCTCAACCGTAGTGGATTATATCTGCGGCTGGATCATCGGTAACAGCAGACCTGAGGTTGCAGCAGGAAAACGAAAAATGGCTCTGCTGGTCTCAATCATTACCAATTTGTCTCTGCTTGGTGTGTTCAAGTACAGTCATTTTGCCCTGGAAAATTATAATCTACTGCTGTCGTCTGCAGGTCTGGACGGGCTGGGGATTGAACTTGGATTTCGTTTTATCCTGCCGTTGGGAATCAGTTTTTATACCTTCCAGTCCATGAGTTATACCATTGATGTCTACCGGGGCGAGGCCGGGTATCAGCGAAATTTTATTGATTTTGCCTGCTATGTTTCCATGTTTCCGCAACTGGTTGCCGGCCCTATTATACGCTTCCAGGAGGTGGCTAACCAGCTGGCTGTTCGTAGTCACACCATGGAAAAATTTTCCCGTGGTGTGACCCTGTTCTGTCTGGGCATGGCAAAAAAAATTCTACTGGCCAACGGCTGCGGCAAGATTGCTGATGTCACCTTTGCCACCGGTACCCTGCACTGGCTGGACGGATGGTATGGAGCCATGGCCTATGCCTTCCAGATCTATTTTGATTTTTCCGGCTATTCGGATATGGCTATTGGCCTTGGCCTGATGTTTGGGTTTGTCTTTCCTAAGAATTTCAGCTCGCCCTATAAATCAGCTTCCATTACTGAATTCTGGAGACGTTGGCATATTTCGCTGTCCACCTGGCTCAAACAGTATCTCTATATTCCCCTGGGCGGAAACCGCAAGGGGCATAGACGGACCGCAGTTAACCTTGTGATTGTCATGTTCCTCGGTGGCCTCTGGCACGGAGCATCCTGGAATTTTATCATCTGGGGCCTGCTGCACGGCAGTCTGCTGGGGCTTGAGCGCGGCCTGGGGCGCAAGTCACTGTATTTCAGGCTGCGCCGGCCGATTCGTATTGGTTTGACTTTTGTTCTGACCCTGATTGCCTGGGTTTTTTTTCGGGCTGAGACTCTGAACGGAGCTTTGGCCTATCTTGGTTCCATGTTCGGTATGACTGCGGTGCCCGAGACCTCAATGCTGATCAGGGGGATTGTGTATCAGCCTTACTATCTACTGGTGATGTGTATTTCTGCTCTCGTGGTCTGGGCTTGTCCGCAGAGTTGGGACTGGACTCGTGAACTGACAAGAGTCAAAGCCGTTGTCATCGGGTTACTTATGACGCTTTCCATCGGTCTGCTGACCCTGCAGTCGTATAACCCGTTTATTTATTTTAACTTCTGATATGCCTGATAAACTGACCAGAGAAGAGCTTGCTGCACTGGAGGTGGGCCAAACCACGATCTCGCGCCCCCTGTCCATTGGTATAGTCTGCAGTTTTGTCCTGTTAATCGTTGCTGTACCGCTGCTGCAGACTGTTCTAACTATGCAGAGTTCCGGTAAAGAATCTCTGTTCTCTTCTCTGCGTATTCTGGCTGGTACGAACATGGATACAACGGGCCAGGCCCACAGCCCGGCAGCTCTGTGGCAGAGCAACAACCGGCTGCTGGCCAGGATGGATACCTTTGAGCAGCAGCTGGAAGAGTCCAGTTTTCTTCGCTCCCTGCTGCTTGCTCCCGGGCAGCGGCTTCTGCTCAGGTTAGGCTACGGCAATGAAAAGGTGTATCCCGGTCGGGGAGATTGGCTTTTTTACCGTCCGGATATGGATTATCTTATGGGGCCGCCGTTTCTGGATTCGGCGAGACTGCGCCAACGGCGGAGCGGCGGTAAGGTTTGGGAGACAACTATACAGCCCGACCCTGTGCAGGCCATTGTATCCTTTACGCAGCAGCTGGCTGAACGCAATATTAAGCTGATCCTGATGCCGACCCCGATTAAGGCCTCTCTGCATCCCGGTAAATTTGCACAAGGTTCCTGGCACCCACCCCTGCAGAACCGTTCCTGGCAGGAATTTTTAGAAAAAATGGATCTGGCCGGAGTTACGGTCTTTGATCCTGCGCCTGTCCTGCAGCAGCTGCAGGCGAAACATACTGCTCCTGTGTATCTGCAGACTGATACCCACTGGCGTCCTGAAGCCATGGAGGTCGTGGCCACGCAGTTAGCTGCAGTAGTTCAACAAACAGCATCGTATACGGGCAGGCCTGCAGGGTATTCACGCCACGAAATAACGCTTGCAAACAAGGGGGATATTGATGCTATGCTTCGTTTGCCGGAACATTGGGATGTCTATGCAACAGAATCGGTGACTCTGCACCCCGTGTTAACCAGGGCCGACGAGTTGTGGCAGCCTGCAGCTGATGCAGAGGTACTGCTGCTGGGTGATTCGTTTTCCAATATTTATTCCCTGGCAGGAATGGGCTGGGGAGAAGGGGCCGGTCTGGGTGAGCAGCTCAGTTATTTTCTTGACCAGCCGGTGGATGTCTTATTACAAAACGATGCAGGAGCCTTTGCCACCCGTGAACTTCTTTCTCGAGAACTGGCTCGGGGGCGGGACAGGCTGGCCGGAAAAAAAGTGGTTGTCTGGCAATTTGCCGCCCGTGAATTGTCCTCAGGAGACTGGAAAGAGCTTGCCATGACGCTGGGAGCGCCGCAGGAGAGTTCATTTTACGTGCCGCCGCCCGGGGGAGAGCAGAAGGTCATTGCTGTTGTTGCCGCTGTATCCAGCTCGCCGCAGCCCGGATCGGTTCCATATAAGGATAACATTATAACCCTGCATCTGGTGGATATTAGAAATGGAGAAACCGGTGAGGAGTATGGTCAGGCCCTGGTTTACGGCTGGGGAATGCAGGATAACACCTTAACGGATCTTGCCCGGGTTCGAGTGGGTGAACAGATAGAATTGAAACTCGTTGACTGGGACACTGTACAGGGAAATTATTCATCCTATCGCCGCAGTACCCTGAGCGATGAAATGCTGGAACTTGAATTACCAACATGGGGAGAACTTTAATTATGAAAATTGTGTATATTTTACAGGTGTTGATCCTCATTGCCTTTGGCTGCCAAAATGCTGCTGCCGCCCAGTCGGTCAGGAAACAGGTCGCAGCTCTTGCCGCGACAGCAGGGGATGGCGGCGTTGTGGCTGGAAAGGACGGCTGGCTTTTTCTCCAGGAAGAGCTTGAGCACCTCGGCAGCAATGTATTGTATGGCCCTGAGGTCGTAAAAATCTCCAAGGCAGCTAAACCTGAGTTTGCGGATCCTGTTCCGGCCATTGTTGATTTCAATAATCAGCTGAAACAGCGTGGTATTGAACTTATCTTTATGCCTGTCCCGCCAAAAGCTCTGATCTATCCTGATAAACTTCCCGGGGATTTCAACAGGGGCATGACGGCTGAGCTCAGCCGTCCCTATGAAGACTTATACGCTCAGCTCGCTGAGCAGGGGGTGCAGGTCATTGACCTGATTCCTGTATTTACAGCAGCCCGTGACAAGATTCAGGTGTACTGCAAAACAGATACTCATTATTCCGGCCAGGGACTCGAAACTGTTGCGAAATTGCTCACGCAAAAGATAAAACAGGCCCACTGGTATGCGGGAGTCGCCAAAACACAATATACCACTGAGACAAGGGATGTAAATATTCTCGGGGATCTCTCGTTGATGACAAAATCTGAGACCAGAGAGTCGTTGCCATTGCGCTTTGTTACTGATCCCGCCACGGGAAATAAGAGCAATGCCGATCCGGACAGTCCTGTCCTGCTGCTTGGTGACAGTCATACCCTGGTCTTCTCTGTGGGGGGAGATCTTCATGCTGCCGGAGCCGGCCTTTTTGATCAGCTGAATGCGGATCTCGGTTTTGCTGTAGATCTCCTTGGCGTACGGGGATCCGGAGCCACGCCGAGTCGAATTAAACTCTATCAGCGAACCCGCAAAGAATCTGGAATGCTGAAAAAGAAAAAAATTATTATCTGGTGCCTGAGTGCTAGAGAGCTGACCGGCAGCGGTGGATGGAGAAAAATACCTGTTGCAAAAAAGTAACAACGCACTAATGTCGGCTTCGTGAAGGGTTGAATCGTCTGATACAGCCATCTCGTTTTAAAATATTTTTTGTAAGCATTCAACAGCATCCTGCGGCTTTTGTGATCGACTCTGTCATTCACTGAATACATCCAGGATCAGGAAGCAAACAGCTTTTCCTGGCGGGTATCCGGGGTACTGCTGAATCTTTACAAATCCGGGGTACCTCTTTGCTTCGGTCAACTGGTAATATGAACAGGGTAAAGGTTATGAAGAAGAATGGAGTTCGGTACTTACTGCCGGTATTGCTTGCTGCTGTATTGTTTATGCCGGTTCAGCTTCGGCTCTGTCTGGCCGCAGAAACTGTTCCTGTTGTCAAGGATGTTGAGACGACCGAAACCCTCGAGGCTGTAGAAACTGTCACGCCTGTTGGGGCCGAAGAGGAAGATGCCTCCAGCCTGTCGACTCCAGTTATAATCGGTATTGGAGTTGGAGCTGCTGTCTTGATCGGTGTAGCTGTTGCCGCCGGTGGCGGAGGGAGTGACAGTGACAGCAACAGCACTGTTCCGGTTCAAACTACCCCGCCCACAAGCGACCAACTGGTTTCCTCATGGAGTGCCGATGCTATCCAGCCGGGAAGCGGTTTGACATATTACGGCACCTATCAGCTGTACCAGGGTGGATCGCTGTCCTATGATATTTACATTAGTGATGGAGAACATTTTGCAGGTGGTGGAAGCTGGTCGATCAGTGAATATACCCTGACGATATACACCGATCATGGATCAAGATATGTCGGTGACTTTGCGCCTGGAAATATCAATACGGTAACCATGAACTCTACCACTGGCTGGGGCCTGACATTGACAAGGTAATTATTTGCTGTCAACAGTCCTTCGTCCTGTTCAGTTTATGCGGTACCCGATCTGCGCGTGAGGAATGGCATTGAAAAATTTAGAGAAGAGCAAGGTCGGCCCTAGCCCCCTTGCTCTTTTTGTTTATTGTCCCCAAAGTG
>CAZQKF010000172.1:0-5330 GCA_964593645.1 uncultured Desulfobulbus sp. | reverse complement strand
CTGCCCGAGGGACAGATGGGTAACTCCGAGGTCGGTCATCTCAATATCGGTGCCGGACGTATTGTCTACCAGGATTTTACCCGCATCAACATGGCCATAGAGCAAGGTGAGTTTTCAGCCAATGTAGTGTTGACTGACGTGATGGATAGGGTGAAATCATCGGGTGGGCAACTGCATCTCTGCGGCCTGCTCTCCGACGGCGGGGTGCATTCCCATATCAAACACCTGGAGGCATTGCTTGCTATGTCTGCAGCCCGCGGCCTGGACGCCCTGGTCCACTGTTTCATGGACGGGCGGGATACACCGCCGTCAAGTGGTGCCGGATATATGCGTGAACTGCTGGCTGCCATGCAGCGTATCGGTTCAGGCCGGGTGGCAACCATTTCCGGCCGATTCTGGGCCATGGATCGGGACACCCGCTGGAATCGGGTGGAAAAGGCCTGGCAGGCCATGGTGGACGGGCAGGGGGTAACCGGTTCAGATCCGCTTCAGGCGGTTGAGGATGCATATGGGCGGGATGAAACCGATGAGTTTATCAAGCCGACCGTACTTCTTGACGAGCAGGCACAGCCCATTGGCCGTATCCAGGACGGGGACGCGGTAATTTTTTTCAATTTCCGTGCCGACCGGGTTCGTGAGCTATGTCATGCCTTTGGTGATGTCCAGTTTTCCGGTTTTCCCCTGGCACACAGGCCTGCTCTAACTCAACTGGTCACCATGACTGAGTATGAGGCGGATTTTACCTTTCCTGTTGCCTTTCCTCCGGTCACGCTTACCCATATCCTGGGAGAAGAGGTCAGTCGTGCCGGTCTGCATCAGCTGCGTATTGCAGAAACGGAAAAATACGCCCATGTCACCTACTTCTTTAACGGCGGCCGGGAAGAACCCTTTTCTGCTGAAGACCGTATTTTAATTGAGTCTCCAAGGGATGTTGCCACCTATGATCTGAAGCCCGGCATGAGTGCGGAAAAGGTCACTGATGCCCTGTTGCAGGCCCTGGCTGATCAAGAAGCGGCCGGTACCCCCTATGATCTGGTGATTCTGAACTTTGCCAACGGCGATATGGTCGGTCATACCGGAATATTACCGGCTGCTGTCCAGGCTTGTGAGACAGTGGATTGTTGTCTTGGCCGTATAGAACAGTATTTTCAGGAAAAGGGCGGAACCCTGCTGATCACGGCCGACCATGGTAATGCTGAGAAGATGGTAGATTCGGAAACAGGCGAGCCTTACACCGCCCATACCTTAAATCCGGTACCGTTTGTTGTCGTCAGTGATGCTGCCAAAAGCTGTCGTCTGCAGGACGGCGGAGCGCTCAAGGATATTGCCCCCACTTTGCTTCATCTGCTGGGCCTGGAAAAACCAGAGGAAATGGAGGGTGAAAATTTGCTTTTCTGTTGATCAGGTGCTTTAAAGAAAGAAAGGGGTATACTCTTTTTATTGAGGTTAGCTGAATTTGAACATCATTCCCGTACTCATGGTTGTCGTCGGTGCAATTTTACTGGCGGCTTCCCTTGTTCCCGCCCTGAAGATCTGTCGGCGTGATGCTGCTGCCTTTCGGGCCTGGAAATTTTTAGGCATCCTGATTGTCTTCTTTATTATCGGCTACGCCGCCTATGCGGTTATGCTGGCCAACGATGATTTTTCCCTCCAGCATCTCTTTCTTGCCGCTATTCTTCTTGGTGGTGGTATCTTTGTCATCACTGTTGTTTTGCTGAGCAGTCATTCCATCACCCATATCGATTCACTGGCTGTGAAGGAACGGCACCGGGCCACCCATGATATGCTGACCGGACTGGCCAACCGGGCCCTGTTTCAGGACCGGCTAGACTATTCCCTGCTAGTCAGCAAGCGGAATAATGAACCTCTGGCCGTTCTCTTGATGGATCTTGACCGGTTTAAGGAAATTAATGATTCTCTGGGCCATTTTTATGGCGACTATATTCTGCAGGAGGTGGCTCTGCGCCTGGGCAAGGTGTTCAAAAGAGATCTGGATCTTGTGGCCCGGTTTGGTGGGGATGAATTTGTTGTGCTGCTGCACGATACCTCGGAAGAACGGGCCATTACCATGTGCCGGGCTGCTGCTGAGGTTATAGATCAGCCTTTTCAGATTGAAGGACATAATTTAAACGTCGGAGTGTCCATAGGTATTGCCCTGTTCCCCAGCCATGCCCTGGATAGTGAGTCGCTCATTCAGTGTGCTGATATTGCGATGTATGAGGCTAAACGCAGTGACGTAATCTGGGCGGTGTTTGATGCTCGTCAGGATCATTTTTCTCTTAATCGGTTGATTCTTTTAGGTCAGTTGCGTGATGCTGTGACTAAAAAACAGTTTGTTTTGCACTATCAACCGAAGTTCTCGACCAAAAACAATGAGTTTTGTGGGGTTGAAGCGCTTATCCGCTGGAATCACCCTGACCAGAATTGCGTGCTGCCCAAGGATTTTATTCCCCAACTGGAACAGGGCGGCTTGATGAAGGCCTTGACCAACTGGGTGCTGGATGAAGCGCTATGGCAGTGCGCTGAGTGGGAAAAAAAGGGCAAAGTGTTTAATATGGCGGTGAACCTGTCTGTGAAGAATCTTCACGATTTTGAATTTCCTGAAACTGTGGCCGGGTTGCTCAAAAAACATGAGGTTGCTCCGCAGCGACTGATCCTGGAGATCACGGAATCCTCCATGATTATGGATCAGAAACGAGTGCTCAAAGTGGCTCGGGAACTCAAAGCCCTGGATGTGAAACTCTCCATTGATGATTTTGGTACCGGCTATTCCTCCATCTCCTATCTGCGGGAATTCCCCTTCCATGAAATAAAAATTGACCGGTCCTTTGTCGGTAATATGCTGCAGCATGATGATGATGCGGCAATTATCAAGTCCACCATTGACATGATCCACTGCATTGGCGGTCAGGTTGTGGCTGAAGGTGTTGAAGATGAGCTGACTGAAGAACGCCTGGCTGACATGGGTTGTGATTATCTGCAGGGCTATTATGTCTGTCACCCCATGCCCGCTGAAGAGCTTGAGCAGTGGCTTTTCAGCGATACGCGGCCGGCTCCTCCTCCCTGACCTGCCGATCTCTCGGTAGACTCCCTTTTTCGTCTGTGTTGACAACATGGCGTAAGCTCGGTACAAGTCATGAACAGCTGCGCTGAATCCTGTGCAATTCATTTGGGGGTCCCTGGCAGCTGCCTGATAAAAAAATCTTGGAGTAACCATGCGCTATATAAGTACCCGGGGTGGAATAGAGCCCATTGATTTTAACCAGGCCGTGATGATGGGCCTTGCCCGCGACGGTGGTCTGCTGCTTCCGGAAACTCTGCCGTCAGTTGATGCCGATAAACTCATCAGTTGGCAGAACCTGCCGTATCAGTACCTGGCCGTAGAGGTACTGGGGCTGTTTACCGGTGACCTGCCCCGTCAGGACCTGGAAGTCTTGGTGGAAAAGTCTTATGCCTCGTTCAGTCATCCCCAGGTGACGCCGGTACGCAAGGCGGGCGATCTGTATATCCTGGAGTTGTTTCACGGACCGACTCTTGCCTTTAAGGACGTTGCCCTGCAGCTGCTGGGTAACCTGTTTGAGTACGAGCTGAAAAAGAGCGGCAGCTTCATGAATATTATCGGCGCGACCTCCGGTGATACCGGCAGCGCCGCCATTTACGGTGTTCGGGGTAAGGAGGGGATTAATGTTTTTATTCTCCATCCCCACGGCCGCACCAGCCCGATTCAGGCGCTGCAAATGACCACGGTGACCGATGCCAATGTCTTTAACATTGCCCTGCGCGGTACCTTTGACGATGCCCAGTCCATTGTCAAAGAGATCTTTAACGACCTGGAATTTAAAGACACCTATCATCTCGGGGCCATCAACTCCATTAACTGGGCCCGGGTGCTGGCCCAGGTCGTCTACTATGTATATGCCTTCTTGAAACTCCAGCGGGCCGGGTTTGAGTCCGTTGATTTTTCCGTGCCCACCGGTAACTTCGGTGATATCTTTGCAGGCTACGTGGCCAAGCAGCTGCTGCCCGAGGGCTGTATTAACCGTCTTATCCTGGCCACCAATGCAAATGACATTCTGACCCGCTTTGTCAACCAGGGCGATTACTCGGTGACCGGTACCGTAACTCCTACCTTCAGTCCATCCATGGATATCCAGATTGCCTCCAACTTTGAACGGTATCTTTATTACCTGCGCGGTCAGGACGGCAGCAAGGTAAAAGCGGATATGGACGGGTTTGCTGAAACAGGCCGCATGGATCTGTCAGGCCTGAAAGAGCAGGTAGACCGTGATTTTGCCTCCTTGTCCGTCTCGGAAGAACAGACCCTGGCCACTATCGGTGCGTTTTACAAGGATCAGGACTATCTGCTTGATCCCCATACCGCAGTTGGTGTCCGGGCCGGACAGGAACTTAAGGGTGATCGGCCCATGGTCTGCCTGGCCACGGCCCATCCAGCCAAATTCGGTGACGCCGTACTTAAGGCCACCGGCAAAGAAGTTGAATTGCCCGCTGCCCTGGCAGCCCTGGCAGGTAAGGAAAGTCGCTGTGAGACCATGGACGCTGATGTTGAGCAGGTTAGGGAATATGTGCGGCAGCATGCGTTATCCTAAAGACACGGGTGTATCCAAATCTAACCTTGAACCCTGAACCTTGAACGTGGAACTCTCTTTTAAACAGCAGGTTGAAGAAGCAGTAGCCTATCTTCGAATAAGGCTTCCGGTTCTGCCTGAGATTATCATTCAGCTCGGTACCGGCCTTGGCAACCTTGTTGATGGTCTGGAAGACAGTACGGTTATTGCCTACGAGGAAATTCCCAACTTTCCCAGGTCAACGGTAACAAGCCATGCCGGCAATCTGGTCTGCGGTTTGCTGGCAGGCAAACCCGTGGCTATTCTGCAGGGGCGCTTTCATTATTACGAGGGATATTCAGCCCGTGAGGTCGGGTTTCCGGTGCGGGTGCTTTCTCTGCTGGGCGCAGAGATATTCATCGTTACCAATGCCTCGGGCGGGCTGAATACCGCGTGGTCTGCAGGCACGATCATGGTCTTTGCCGATCATATTAATCAGCTGGGCGACAACCCGTTGCGCGGGCCGAATATTGATCAGTGGGGGCCGCGTTTTCCTGATCTTTCAGAACCCTATGATCCGGGGCTCAGGGATCTGGCCCTTAAAACGGCAGCCCGGCTGAAATTTTCCGAAGTGGTCAGTGGAACCTATGTCTGTATCCCCGGGCCGAGCCTGGAAACTCCGGCTGAGACCCGGTTGCTGAAACTCTGTGGGGCCGACGCGGTTGGTATGTCGTCTATTCCCGAGGTGATCACTGCCCTGCACGG
>CAZQKF010000171.1:0-5333 GCA_964593645.1 uncultured Desulfobulbus sp. | reverse complement strand
CTATGCAGAACCTGGTAAACAGGGCATCAAGTACGTCATCAGGCGTTGTCAGACCCACTATATCACCAAGATGATCAAGAGCCGACTGCAGGTCAACAGCCACCAGGTCTGCCGGGGCTCCGGCCAGCAGGGTTTCCTTCAGTTGGCCGCAGGCGGTAAGAGTTTTATCTAAAATCATCGTATGACGCAGGTTAGGGGCACAGGAAATCTGCTCTGCCAGACCATCACCTTCGTCTAAAATTATCTCGTAGATTGCGTCCTGCAACGCGTTAAACCCGCTTCCCTCACGGGCAGCAGTGCACACCTGCACATCCCCGGCAAACTTTTTTTCAAGAACTGCCATCTGCCTGTCATCGGCCAGATCGACCTTATTAAAAACCACAATACGCTTCTTATCATGGACAGACTGATACAGTTCGCGGTCAAGATTGGTCAGTGATTCACCAGCATCTACAACAAAGAGGATAAGGTCGGCCTCCGCAAGTTTTTGCCGGGCCCGTTCAATACCAAGCTCCTCAACAAAATCATCATGATTGCGGATACCTGCAGTATCAACAAGATGGACAGGAATGCCGCGTACGGAGATCAACTCTTCAATGGTGTCGCGGGTCGTACCCGGAATATCTGTCACCAGGGCCCGGTCATCCATCAGTAGTCCGTTTAACAGACTGGATTTACCCACATTGGGCCGACCGGCAATGACCACCTTCACTCCCTCACGCAGCACCTTCCCCTGCCGGGCAAGTCCTGTCAGCTGCTGCAGCGGCTCCTCCACAAGATGGGCAAGTTTCGGGAGCATGGTTGCAATATCCAGGATCTCCATATCATCCTCAGGGAAATCAATGGCCACCTCCACCACCGCCAGCAGATCAACAAGGGCGTCACGAATGGATTCAATCCGCTCAAACAGTGCTCCCTGCAGCTGACCGGCAGCCAGACGCATGGTACCACTGGTCTGGGCCTGCAGCAAATCAATGACCGCCTCTGCACGAGTCAAATCAATACGGCCGGCTAAAAAGGCACGCTTGGTGAATTCTCCGGGATCAGCTGCCCTGGCACCGCCTGCAAGCACTTCAGCAAGGATTGCCTGCAGCACCAGATGACTGCCGTGACTCTGCAGCTCAACGACATCTTCGCGAGTATAGGTATGAGGCGCCTGCATGAACACGGCAAGTACCTCATCAAGGATTATGCCGTTACTGTCAGCCACCGTGCCGTAATACAGCTTATGACTTTCAAAGGTAGTGTGCGGCCGATACGGAGTAAACAGCCGATGGAGAAGTGCTGCAGCCAGCGGGCCGCTGATACGAATAATGCCGATACCGCCAACGCCCGGGGCTGTGGCGATGGCTGCTATGGTGTCACTGGCGGTGTTCACAGCTGCGCCCCGGCAAGTGGTAAACTACTTATTCCCGGACGAATTACCGGACTGGCGCCCCTTGCCTTTGCGGGATCCGGATTTATTCTTTTTGCCAGGCTTATAGATAAGAACTTTCTTAAACAACCCTTCACCAACCGAGCGGCTGCGGATGGCCTTGTCTTCCTGCAGGATCATGTGAACAACCCGGCGTTCCGAAGGATTCAAGGCGGCAATGGCCTGGGTCTTCCCATCTTCCTTGACCAGAAGGGCAAGCTCCAGAGCACGATCCTTCAGCTCTTCAGCCCGACGCTCACGATAATCGCCCACGTCAAGGGAGAGCATCATGCGATCAGGCAGACGCCTAGACATCATCTTGCGCAGCAGATACTGCAGGCTGTCCAGGGTTCTGCCCTCGCTGCCAACAAGGGCGTCCTGATGTTCCGCACTTATCCTGCACTCAACGCTGTACTCTACCAATGCAACCGTTACCTCAGACGGAAAGCCCATACGTTCGAGCAGTTCACTGACGTCTTGTTGAATTGTGGCAAGCACTTCTTCAGAGGGCAGCTCACGGGGAGTAGACTCTTTAGCTGCAGGTTGTTCTGCTGTGGCAGCTGTTTTCTGTGGTTTCTTTTTGGGTGGTGTAGTCTTTTTTTTCGGTTGGACAGGTTCAGTAGCCTCGGGTTCAGAATCCTCCAGCTGAACAGCATCTTCTGATACGGCCTGCTCTGTCGCAACCTTTTTAGTTTTTTTGGCCGGTTGAGCTGTCTTCTGTTCTGCCTCTTTTTCCGACACCTGTCCCTTGGGGGTTACCCTTATATGTGCCTTTTTCTTGCAGAGCCCAAAAATACCGGCTGAACCTGTTTCCAGCACCTCAATAGTAAGATCTTCCTGAGGAGCGGCCAGCTCTTTGCAGGCCCTGCTGATAACCTCAGCAACGTCTTTACCGTAAAAATCTTTTCCTTTTACCATACAATATTTCCTGTAAAATCCGAGTTACGCCTTGTTGGCGACCTGACGGTTGATAAGCTGCTGTTGCAGGATAGAAAGCAGGTTATTGACAAACCAGTACAGAACCAGACCGGATGCAAAGTTAATAAACATAAAGGTAAAAATGACCGGCAGAAACTGCATGATCTTTGCCTGGGTCGGGTCCGCTGTGGTCGGGGTCATCTTCTGCTGCAGGTACATGGATGCGCCCATCAGTAAGGTCAGCACCGGGATACCGTGCAGGACAGGGATATCAATACCGATCATCAGCCGATCCGGGGCGGAAAGATCATTAATCCACAGCATGAAGGGGGCATGGCGCAACTCAATGGCCGACATCAAAACCCGGTAGAGGGCAAAGAAAAACGGGATCTGAATAACCATGGGCAGACAACCGCCAATGGGATTGACCTTGTACGTCTTGTACATGGCCATCATCTCCTGATTCATCTTGGTCGGATCATCCTTATACTTCTCTTTCAGCTTGGCGACCTTGGGCTGAAGTTTCTGCATATTTTTCATGGACTTCATACCCTTCTGGGTAATCGGCCAGAACGAACCCTTAATCAGGCAGGTGACAAGAATAATGGCAATACCGTAGTTGCCGATGTACGTGTAAAAGAAATTGAGCAGAAAGAGCATGGGTTTGGCCAGCACATCAAACCAGCCGAAGTTAACGGCCTTAGCCAGCTCGTAACCGGTACTCTTTAAAATAGAGAGTTTTTTAGGCCCAAAATAAGCTTTATACTTAAAATCCTTGGATTCACCGGCAGCAAGCGCAATGACGCCACCGCCAACTACGGAACGAACATTTTTACCGACTGTACTCATGGTAACAATCGAAGCACCAGCCTGTTCCGGGATGACAGCTGTAATAAAATAGTTGTCTTCATAGGCCATCCAGCTGACAGTTCCCTGGAAAACCTGGGGGCCGGCAGTCAGTTTCTTCCCTTTGACCTCATGCAGCTCATTGTTGATGTAGGCTACAGGACCGCTGAACAGATAGCGTCCCGTAGTGTTTGCATGCGAGAAAGGTGCACTGGACAAGATCATGGCTGGAGGCACCTGCTGCGAATCAGAACCGGTGTTCGTCACTACATAGCTATTTTCAATGAGGTAACTGTCACCGGAAAAATGCAGAGTTCGGACGATGGTAAGCCCATTTTCAAGCACCGCACTCATCACAAGCTGGCCCACGCCTTCAATGCCGACGTTAAGGTGCTCCTTATCGCTCTTAAAGACAGGCAATGACGAGGCAGCACCATTATCCAAGATAAAAACCATGGGCAGTTCCGCTGGATTGCTGGTCTGAACCAACTCCATGGGGTCTGCGTCTTTATCCCGCTCAGTCCGATAGTTTTTCAGGACAAAACTTTTCAGGCCACCTCCCTGCTCAAAGAATATGGCTGTATACAGGGGGGTATCAACGGTGATATCACGGGCAGTTGCATCCACAGCCACTGCAGGAGTAACTGCAGGTATTTGCGCCGACGGTGCTTGGGCAGCCGACGTCTGGGTCGCCGCCGGAGCAGCTGCCGTTGCCGGTGCTGCGGGCACCGTGCCCTGCTGTTCAGTCTGAGCAGACGGAGGAGTCGACAGCGAGGGAACAAAAAAATACTGGTAGCCGATCAGAATAAGAAATGAGAGAATAATGGCCAGAAAGGCCCTGTACATGTCCATATTATATTTTTTCCTTGTACTTGTCGCACAGTCAGGCCCCGGCAGCAACACCCGGCACACATGCGGCAGACTTTATTTTACCGGGTCATAACCGCCGCGAACAAAGGGATGACAGCGCAGGATACGGCAGAGGGCAAGCCACATACCTTTTACTGCACCGTAACGGGAAACTGCGTCAACAGCATACTGGGAGCAGGTCGGAGTATAGCGGCAGCAGGGGGGAAACAGGGGTGATATACCGTACCGGTATCCTTTGATCAGCATCAGGCAGATTCCAGCAGCAACACTGCGAACCGTACCGCCGGATTCAACGGCCTGCGACTCTACAGGAATGGACTTGCAGTGGATACACATCAGCACTGACCGGAGCGTCCGGTTACTTGAACTACAGCTTCACGGACAGCCACCATCCCGGCAAGGGAAAACTCCGGTCGCACCGTAAAAACTATATCACTGGACTGCGGAAAGATATCACGATGCAGGCGAAAAGTTTCGCGAACAATACGCTTGATTCTGTTGCGGCGCACGGCATTACCCACCTTGCGGTGGACACTGATCCCCAGACGGCTTTCGTTCTGCTCGCCGGCAAGGTAGATCAGGGCAAACCCCTGACCACGCAATCTCCTGCCGCAGCGATATACCTGATTAAACTCCCCTGTTTTCCTGAGCAAACAGGTTTTGGGGAGCCTGAACCGCTTCATCGGCTCAGGCAGATAGCCGTTTACGTCCTCTGGCACGCCTTCTCTTGATGACTGCCTGACCGGCACGGGTCTGCATGCGGCTCCGAAAGCCATGGGTACGTTTACGCTTCAAATTACTGGGCTGAAAAGTTCTCTTACTCATGATAAAATTCCTCTAACGGTGACAGGCTTACTCATAAATAGTCGACCATCAGCATACCGCTGATTTATTTCACTGGTCGGTCTCCGACTGTACTGCGTCTGGACATCAATGCTGCACTACACCGGAATGGGCACGCATAATACATCGACCTGAGCTTACCATTTACTTTATTAAAAATTTGTATTTTAATCACAGGGCAGGGTTAGTGTCAAATCATTTCCTACGTGGGCAGAAAAAGTATGCAAAATATTCAGCTACAGGACCTGGACTGGGGGCTTCTCTGGCAGCAGGCCAACAAAAAAAAAGGCGGGCGCCGCAAACAATCGGCGGACTGGGATCGGAAAGCGGCCTCCTTTGCTCGCCGTACAGTCCATTCTATCTATACGGATCGGTTTATCAAGCTGCTGGCCCCAGAGCCGACCTGGACCATACTGGATATCGGCTGCGGCCCCGGTACTCT
>CAZQKF010000170.1:0-5337 GCA_964593645.1 uncultured Desulfobulbus sp. | reverse complement strand
CAATCAGTTTTTTGCAGCTAAAATGCTGAATTTCTTTGATCATTCTCTGCTTGACGGTGCCGGAGATAGTTTCCTTCGCGGCGGGGCCGGGTACCGACTGGGTACAATGGAGCAGGAAGGCGGAGTCTATGACCGGCAGCGTGAGGTTTTTGGAGCCTGCGCCGGTGCGGCCCTCTACCGGCGCAGCTTTTTTGCGCAGACAGGACTTTTTGATGAAGACTTCTTTGCCTACCTTGAAGACGTGGATTTTAATCTGCGTGCTGCCCGTCACGGCCGCCGCTGTCTGTATGTGCCTGAGGCAAGGGTGTATCATGTGGGCAGCGCCACCACCGGTTCCAAGATAAATCCCATAACCGTTCGGCTGGCCACTCGCAACAGCCTGTACGTACTGCTGAAAAATTATTCACTGGGACTGTTTTTTCGTTTTTTACCGGTTCTTATACTGTATCAATGTGCCTGGTGTGTCTTTTGTTTAAAACGACGCCAGCTGCGGGCATACCTGCATGGACTTGGCCAGGTTCCAGGGCAGGTAAGCAGAATGCGGGAAAAGTATCGGGACAGCAGGCAGGGAGAATTGGCACCCGCACAACAGGCCGCCCTGCTCAAGCAGGCTGAAGCAGAAGTCGTTGCTTCGATTATGCGCAGGCGTACGGCGGCCGGCAAGGGCAATCTGCTGTTATACTGCTATCGTTTTTTATTTTTATAATCCCTGTATGACAGATATAGCAGTCATCATAGTGACCCATAATTCAGAGACTGTTCTGGATTCATGCATTGCCGCACTTGCTCAATACGGAGGCACCTGTTTTGTCTGTATTGTGGATTCAGGTTCCAGCGATACCTCCTATCTTGCGCCCTATGGGGATAAACCCGGGTTCAGGGTGCTGCGTCGGGACAATATAGGATATGCCCGGGCCAATAATCTCGGCTACCTGAACTGTTCTAAAAGAGCCGAGTATGTAGTTTTTCTGAACCCTGATGCCTTTATTACCGAAGATACATTTACCCGGGCTGCAGCTGCCATGGACGCAGACAGCCGTACAGGTTGTCTTACAGGTCGCCTGACAGGCTATGATATGCAGACAATGCAGCCCACCGGTCGTCTGGATTCCACAGGAATCTTCCGGGCATGGTATGGGCGCTGGTATGACAGAGGGCAGGGCGAGGCAGATCAGGGGCAGTACAGCGAACCACAGGAGATCCCTGCCGCCTGTGGTGCCTTTTTGTTCTGCAGGCGATTGATGCTGGAACAGGTATCCCTGGGCAATGGTGTGGTGTTTGATCCGGATTTTTTTCTCTACAAGGAAGATATAGAACTGAGCATGCGGATATGTAAATCGTCCTGGCGTATTCTGTATCTCCCCGATGTGCAGGTGTATCACTGTCGCGGCTGGCAGCAGAGGCAGCAGATGCCGCACAGGTTACGTGTTACTGCGGCTGCCGGGGAAGTACTTGTCTATACAAAGCACCCTTCAGTGTATATGTTGTGGGCCGTGCTCAAATATCTGCTGGTTCGGTTTGTCGGTATATGAATGATATCACAGCCAATACCCCGCCCGTCTCCGTGATTATTCCAACGAAAAATGGTGCGCAGTGGCTGGATGCACTGCTTGCTATGCTCAGTCGGCAGACCCTTGTTCCTGACGAGATCCTGATCGTCGACTCCGGTTCAACAGATGAAACATGCGCTCTGGCTGCACAGTATAATGTGCGTGTCCACCATATTGCCCCGTCGGAGTTTGATCATGGCGGCACCCGAACCATGGCTGCTGGTCTGGTCGGTGGAGATATCCTTGTGTATATGACGCAGGATGCGGTGCCAACGGCAGCGGATGCCCTTGAATGCCTTGTCAGGCCGTTTGCAGATGTCCGGGTTGCCGCAACCTACGGCAGGCAGCTGCCGGTAAAGGATGCCGGAATTTTCAGCGAGCATCTGCGGCTCTTTAACTATCCGGATCAGTCGCAAATACGCTGTCTGCGGGATCGGGAACAGTTTGGCTTTAAGACGATATTTATTTCAAACTCTTTTGCCGCCTACCGCCGGGATGTACTTGCCGCGCACGGTTATTTTCAAGACCATCTCCTTTTTGGTGAAGACACCTTGACAGTGGCAAAGTTGCTCGAAAACGGCTATTGTGTGGCCTACGTGAGTGAGGCCGGTGTATGGCATTCACATAATTATTCAATAGTTCAAGATTTTAAGCGCTATTTTGATATCGGGGTGTTTCATGTCGATCAGGCCGGGCAGCTGCAGAAGTTCGGCGGGCCGGGCGGAGTCGGCAGAAAATATGTACGTTCGGAGATTGGGCTGCTGCTCACCCGAAAAAAATATGGTCGACTTCCGGAATCACTGCTGCGCAACCTTGGAAAATTTATTGCCTATAACCTGGGAAAACGATACAGGCTGCTGCCTCGCTGCTGTGCTGAGCGTCTCAGTATGAACCGTAACTGGTGGGCCTGAACGTTCCTGATTTATTATGTCTCCTGTCCTGTCCTGGAACCTGCGCGAACGCAGCTCCTTCATCTACAGACTGCTACATATCCTCGATTGCGCACTGGTCTGTGGCTTTCTCTGGCTGCTTGTACTGTGCTACCAGGTTCCCTGGAGCAAGTATTACAGCTGGCTTGAGCTGGTTGTCTTTGTTGTCTGTTTTATAAGTTTTCATCATTTTCAGCTGTACCGTTCCTGGCGGGGCTGGAAATTTTATCTTGAATTTATCGTGATTTTACAGGCATGGGCCACTGTGATCGGGTTCCTGCTCTTTTATTTCTTTATCTTTAAGATTTCCGAAGGTTATTCTCGGGCAGTTTTTATTCTCTGGTCTCTGACCACCCCGTTTCTTATCTTTGTGTCCCATATTATTGTCCGCAAGCTGCTGCGCCATTACAGAACCCAGGGCAAGAATATCCGGCATGCAATCATTGTCGGCGCCGGAGATCTCGGCATCCGAATGGCCCGGCAGATGGAGGAAATTCCCTGGGCCGGCATCGAGGTGGTTGGATTTTTTGACGATAAGCGAGAGACCAGGGAGGGGCTTGAAGAAATTGATAAACCTCTGATCGGCAGGATTAATGAAATCCGGGACTATCTTAAAGTCAATGACATTGACTATGTCTATATAGCCCTGCCCATGCGGGCGGAACGGAAGATTTTCAGGATTCTCAGTGAGTGCCGGGAACTCGGCGCCCAAATCTACCTGGTGCCGGATCTGTATATTTTCGGCCTGCATCACGCGGAAATTCAGTCACTCGGTGATATGCTGGTGCTGAATTTCAACCCTGATTTAAGCTGGAAGCGAACCTTTGACGTGATATTTTCTTCACTGTTTTTGGTTCTGGCCTCCCCGGTTTTTCTGTTTATTATGATCTCTATTAAACTCGACAGCCGGGGACCGGTCTTTTATCGGCACACTCGCATAATGACCTCAGGGCGCGAGTTTAAATGTTTGAAGTTCAGGACCATGGCCGTTGACGCGGATCAGCAGCTTGAACGGCTGCTGCAGGAAGATCCGGAACGGGCTGATGAGTGGAAGGCCAATTTCAAATTAAAAGATGATCCCCGCATAACCCGGCTCGGACGTTTTCTCCGCCGCACCAGTCTGGATGAACTGCCCCAGTTTGTCAACGTGCTCAGGGGTGAAATGAGTGTGGTCGGTGCCCGGCCCATTGTCGGCAAAGAACTTGACGACTATTACAAGGGCAACGGTGAGCAGAGTGCCGGCCGATACGTTTCAATGAAACCGGGCATTACCGGACCCTGGCAGGTAAGCAAACGCAATGATATGGATGACTATAAAGAGCGGGTGGAGCTTGACGACTGGTACGTGCTCAATCATTCACTCTGGTACGATATCAAGATAATTTTCAAAACCATCCGTTGTATGTTCAGTGGTAAAGGCGCATATTAAAGGGTGCCGACGATCAGCTGAGATGTGCTGGATGCTCCACCTGTTCCGCAAGATGTTTTTCTATTTTCTCGTTTAACTCGATAAGTTTCTGATACGTCGTATCCGAAGGATCTATGTTGCGTAAAAAATCAGCCTCCTGCATGAGTTTGAGGACGGCTTCGTTCTTTTCCGCTTGACGGGCAATGGCGGTTAGTGATTCCTGGTCTTCCGGGTGTGCTGTTTTTTCAAGACGTCGGGCGTGAGCGCTGATGACCATGGATGAGTTGAGAATATAATGGGACACGACTCCGAGCAGCTGATTTAAGGCCCTGGTCAGATCGCGGTGCATCCTGGCCTGGTAGCGGTAACGGATCATTCGCTGTTTTCGTTCGTAGAGCAGGCCAAGCAGCAGGCCGCAGAGTCCGGCAAAAAAACCGATGGCAATGGTCATGGGCAGCATGGCCGGGGCAAAGGCGGTAAACAGGCTACCGACAGGCATGGGTACGGCAGTTGCACTGTGACCGGATCCGGTCAACCTATCCACCAGCATGACATAGGGATGCACAACAACTACCCCGGCCGCAGCTCCGGCCAGGGTAAAGAGTGTTGTCCGCGACAGGAACATGGTTATACCTTGCGGTGTTTTTCAGCAAATTGCAGGTAGATGCCGTAAATAACCGGGATCACCAGCAGGCAGAGCAAGGTGGCGGTGACCATGCCGCCCACCATGGGCGCGGCAATACGCTGCATGACCTGGGAGCCTGTGCCGGTGCCGTATAAGATCGGCAGCAGACCGGCAATAATGGCGGTGGCGGTCATGGCAATGGGCCGGACACGTTCTGAGGTTCCGGTATAGACGGCATGCATGATCTCCTTGGCCGTCAAGGTGCCGGTCGCGCTTTTCTCCCGTTCCCGGTCCAGTTCATGGTCGATAAAGGTCAGCACCAGCACTTCGATCTCGGCGGACACGCCTGCCAGGGCTATAAAGCCCACCACAATCGCCACGGAAATATTAAACTGCATGAACCAGATCAGCCAGATCCCGCCCACCAGGGCAAAGGGGATGGAGAGCATCACGATCACCGGCTCGGCCAGGTTGCGGAAGTTGAAGTAGAGCAGCAGAAAGATCAGTACCAGGGTAAAGGGCACCACGATGCGCAGCCGCTGCTGGGCCCGCTCCATGTACTCAAACTGGCCGGACCAGATCAGGTTGTAGCCTGCAGGTAGATCAAGACGTTCCTCGATGATCTGCTTGGCCTTTTTGACAAAACCACCGATATCGGAGGTGGAGATGTCCACATAGACCCAGGCATTGGGCCGGGCATCCTCGCTTTTGACCACCGGTGCACCACGGCTGAGGCTGATGGTGGTGATCTCGGACAATGGGATATGATTGCCCGAACCGGTGGGCACCAGTACCCTGCCGATTTTTTCAGGATTATCCCGGAAA
>CAZQKF010000169.1:0-5345 GCA_964593645.1 uncultured Desulfobulbus sp. | reverse complement strand
CGATAACTAATTTCAAAACACCAGGTTCCTTTGACTATTCGGGATACATGGCTGCCAAAAATATCTCTATCAGCGGCTGGATCAAGGACAGGCAGAGTATTGTCACCATTGACGATCAGACACAGACCCGCCTGCAGCAGCTCAGGTACCTGCCGGAGTATGTCAGACAACAGGTGGCCGGTTTCCTCAGCAGGAGGCTGGGCAACAATATCTCCGGGCTGTACCAGGCTCTACTAGTCGGCAGTCGGGCAGAAGTATCTCCGGAAATACAGGAACAGTTTAAAGCCACAGGCACGATGCACCTGCTGGCTATATCCGGAATCCATATGGGGTTGCTCGGCCTGATGATTGGTGGACTGGCCGGCTGGTTGCTCAGGCGATCACAATGGCTGCTGCTTCATTGCCATGTCCCCAGCCTGGCCCTGATTGCCACCCTGCCCGTTCTTATCGGTTATGCCTTTATTGCCGGCATGAACACCCCGGTTCTGCGGGCCCTGATCATGGCAACCATCCTGCTGAGCGCGGTTCTCCTGCGCAGGCAGCACAGCCTGCTCCACCTGGTTGCGGCCGCAGCCCTACTGGTACTGCTGTGGAATCCGGCAACGCTTTTTACTGTATCCTTCCAACTCTCCTTTGCCGCAGTTACCATGCTGGCCCTGTTTCTTCCCGAACTTTCAAATGCCGTTCCTGCAAAAGATACTACAGCCGGCAAGACGATAAAAATCATAGTCTACGCCAGAATGGCCCTGCTGATCTCGGTGACGGCAACCCTGGGCACCCTGCCCTTTATGCTCTATCATTTTAACCGATTCTCTCTTATCGGCCCGGTTATGAACCTGCTGGTCGAGCCCTTGCTCTGTTTTTGGGCCCTGCCCTGGGGGCTTGCCGCCATTCCTCTGATGTTAATAGCACCAGATGCTGCTGTTCTACTGCTTAAAATTGGAGGCCTCGGTATTTCAGCCGGGCAATGCATTACCGCATGGGGTGCAGCCATTCCCTTTGCCTCCCTGTGGACGATTACCCCAAGTATTTGGGAAATGAGTCTGTACGGCCTGCTCTTTCTGCTCTGGCATCTGACAACAACGGCAGGAATGGCCAGAAAAATTATTTTGCTGACAGGACTGCTGCTTGTGGCCAACTTTACCAGAGGCCTCTGGTTTCCTGAAAAACCGGACACAAGCCGGATCACCTATCTTGATGTCGGCCAGGGCAGCAGCACCTTCCTGCATCTGCCCGATGGCTCACGAATTCTCATTGACGGCGGGGGCAGCAGAAACAGCAGTTTTAACGTGGGCGAAAGGATCATTGCCCCCTTTCTCCGCCATCAGCGGATCTGGCGGCTGGACAAGACTGTAATCACTCATCCTCACAGTGACCACTTCAACGGCATGGATTTTATTTTTACCCATTTTCAGCCGGATACACTTTTTATCAACGGGGACAAACGCAGTGAAGGCAACTATACAGAAATCATTGACAAGGCACGACAGCAGGGAATTACCATTGCTGTCCCTGAGGCGGGAGACATCATAGTCCGGGATAAAAAATCAAACCTACAGCTTACTGTTCTAGGAATGAACGGTCTTCCTCGAGTTCCGAGTGGGCAGGTGAACGACCTGTGCCTGGTCTTGAAATATACGCATGCCGACCGGGCCTTTCTTTTTCCCGCCGACATCAGCACGCGAAGCGAGACCTTGCTTGTCAACCAGCAGGCAGACCTTGCTGCCGATGTCCTGCTTGCCGCTCACCACGGCAGCGCAACTTCAAACAGTTCTTTGTTTCTTGCAGCTGTCGACCCGTCAATTATTATTGTCTCCGCAGGAAAAAACGGGCAGGCTCACTATCCCGCCCCGAAAAATCTTGCTCTGTGGAAGCAAAAGGAGATCCAAACGTTCATTACCAGAAATCAGGGAACCGTAACCTGCACGACAGACGGCAATACGCTGGAGTGTAAAGGCTACTCCGCTCTGTAACAAACGAACAAAAAAAGGGGTGAGAAAAAACATAGATCATATTTTTCCTCACCCTCTCTCTATCTTACGCTCAAAAAACGCAGAAGACGGATTAAATCTCAGTGAAATCCGTAGGGGGTTTACGCAGAAATTTTATAAATTTCTGTTTTTCAATACAGTTAATATACGCATCCTCTGCACTGATCTTTTTCTTTTCCAGCAATGCCATGATGGCATCGTCAACCGTCTGCATACCGTATTTTTTACCGGTCTGCATAACTGACGGGATCTGATAGGTTTTAGCCTCACGGATCAGGTTTCGAACCGCAGGAGTACAGATCAGTATTTCCAAAGCAGCAACCCGTCCCTTAATGTCAATGCGTTTAAATAAGGCCTGGGAAACTACGGCCTTGAGCGCATCAGCCAGGGTGGAACGTACCTGTCCCTGCTGCTCTGCCGGGAAAATTTCAACGACACGGTCAACTGTTTTCATGGCATTCATAGTATGCAGGGTGCCAAAGACCAGATGACCGGTCATGGCGGCCTCCATGGCCAGTGAAATCGTTTCAAGATCACGAAGCTCACCAACCAGAATTATATCGGGATCCTCACGCAGGGCTCCACGCAGGGCGGCGGTAAAACTCTTGGTATGGGTGCCGACCTCGCGATGGTTAATGATACACTTGTTACTCTTATGGACAAACTCGATGGGATCCTCAATGGTCAGAATATGATCACTGCGGGTTCGGTTGGCCTCGTCGACAATGGCTGCCAGCGTAGTTGATTTACCCGAACCGGTAGGCCCGGTCACCAGCACCAGCCCCTTGGGTAGGGTTGCCAGCTTGGCAATAACCTTGGGCAGGCCCAGCTGATCGCAAGAGAGAATATCACTGGGAATTTCACGAAATACAGCACCTATACCGTATTTCTGCTCAAAAAAGTTACAACGATACCTGGCAAGACCCGGTATTTCATAACCAAAATCCATGTCCCCGGTCTCTTCAAAGATCTTGATCCGATCTTCAGGACAAATCTCATACAGCATGGACTTCAGGCTTTCATTATCCATGGCCTTGAACTTCACCCGCTCAATATCACCGCGCACCCGCAGAACCGGTTGCTGTCCGGCAACCATATGAAGGTCAGATGCGCCTTCATCATTCATCAGCTTAAAAAATGCATCTATCTGCGCCATTCCTCTCTCCTTTTACCAGTGACAAACAGTTACCGTACCCTAATTGAATTGCACTCTAAAATATATACTATCATATTGAATCAAAATACCACAGTTTTACGAATGTAGCTGACAATCTCTTCAACATCATCCATTACTTCAAAGAGCATAAGGTCATCTTCTGCAATTTTTCCATTACCCAGCAACTGCTCACGAATCCAGTCAACAAGGCCGCCCCAGAAGGATGAACCGACCAGAATAATGGGAAACGGTTTGATCTTTTTCGTCTGAATAAGGGTAAGCGATTCAAACAGTTCATCCATGGAGCCAAACCCACCGGGCATACAGATAAAGCCCATGGAGTATTTCATGAACATTACCTTGCGGACAAAGAAATAACGGAAATCCAAGGGAAGATTCACATACGGGTTTCCTTCCTGTTCATGGGGAAGATCAATATTGAGACCAATAGACAAGCCTTCTGCATCAAAGGCACCTCGATTGGCGGCCTCCATGATCCCAGGGCCGCCGCCTGTCACAATACCATACCCATGCTCGGACAACTGCCGGGCTATTTCACGGGCCTTGCCGTAATCAGCATGATCTTCCGGGGTACGGGCAGATCCGTATATTGTTACAGACGGCCGTTTCACCGTGGCCAGGGTATCGAATCCTTCGACAAACTCAGCCATAATCCGGAACATCCTCCATGATTCACCGCTGCTCATGCTGTCCAGACAATATTGATTTTCTCTCCCCACTTTTTTCCTGTATATCGGCCCCATGCTGCCTCTCTTGATGTTGTTAAATTAGCGATCAGATACCCTTTTCAATCCAGCCTCAGCCTGTTTTTTCCGAAGCAGACCAGCCTTCTTCATTGCAAGTACTCGTTGGTAACTTTGCCGGGCCTTTCCCTTATGACCTGCACCTTCATATATCCTGGCCCGCAGAAGGACAGCACGATCATGGCTCGTCTGCAGCCGCAGTACAGCTCTGACTGCGTCCAGAGCCTGATCAAAACGGCTGAGATAAAATAATGCCGAGGCCCGTCTATACAGATGATCAGGCTCAGTCTCGTCCATGGTTACCGCCTTATCACAAAGACTCAGTCCCACTTCCGCGCCCTCTCCTTCCAGTATGTACAGAAGGCCCAGCATGCTTAAGCTGTCAGCATTGCCAGGATAGAGCTGCAGGGAATGCTGCAGGGCCTGCACGGCCTCCCTATTGTGTCGCGCCCCCATGCAGGCTTCCCCCAGAATTCTGAAAAACATAAATTCTTCAGCGGCTCCCTCTGCCTTCTGCCACTGCTTGAGCAGGGTGATAGCCTTGGTATATTGTTCACTCTTGCAGTACATTCTCGCCAGCTGAAGATAGACTTCCAGAGACGCCTGCTGCCGATGATCCGGGCTGCGCAAGGCTCGTTCAAAGCAGTGAACGGCCTCCTGATTTTGGTCAAGCAGTCGACAACTCATACCCTTATTGACCAGTGCCATATGATTCTCTGGATCTGCATCAAGAACTCGAGAAAAACAGGAAACCGCCTCACGGTGCCGATTCACTTCAGCCAGGGCCACGCCGAGACTATTGAGCAGATTCACATCACCTGGCTGCATCTGCAGGCCGGTACGGTACTCCCTGATGGCCTGCTTATAATCACCTTCATCAAAATAGAGATCGCCACTGACATTTAAACTTAAAAAATCAAACCCCACAACAGCATCAGAACCGTAAAAGCTGCCATGCTCCATGGCCTTGCGACAGTTACGCAGGCAATCCACCCTGCTCGCCTGGACAACAGAAGGCCAGTAGCTGTACCCAACAGCTGGTGATTGGCCCAAAGTTTGAGTAATTTCCGCAACAGCCTGTTGAACCCAGGCCGCTGTATCAGCTTCTGTAAAGCCGGGCAACAGGACGACCTGCTGATCAACAGAGAGAGGAGCACTGCAGCCGCCGTCAGACAAAAGTGATTCCAAAACCTGTACGCCCTCTTGTTTTGAAACTGAAAAGACGACCAGTCCAAACCTCTCAAGCCCTTGCCATTTCCTCTGCAGGCTGCGCAACACCTGAACCGGCGGCAGGGCAAAAGGATGCCCGGATCGAGCTTTCAGAGATGCCGCATCACAAAGGCTGTACGGCCCCCGTCGCTGGGCCTCCACCAAGGCCTGCCAACAGTCCTCAACTCGTTGCTTCAGTGACGGCTCGTCACTAAAACAGGAAAA
>CAZQKF010000168.1:0-5365 GCA_964593645.1 uncultured Desulfobulbus sp. | reverse complement strand
TCCGACACCCTGCCCCGAACAAACAAAAGAGTTTCCGGCAGGTTGTCCAGCAATCCGTCAGGAAGTGAGTAATCTGCCAGATCTGCCGTATGGAGCAGACCACCGCTGTCCTTAGTGTCGTAACGAATGAGCGGAACCAGTTGATCCTTGGTAACGATAAGATTGCCGTTCACAACTTCCAGATACACCTTGGCTGAGGGAATAAGCAGCATAGGCGTGTTGCCGTGACCAAAAAACTGCTGTGACAGTTCAGGATGATGATGGAAATACTTGCGCAGTCTGATGGTGTCCGCACTTTCCATGCCCAGATCTCCGGTGTCTGCAGATCCATAGCCGGTCCAGAGCACATAGGGCTTCGTCATCGGATGGGCTGTCCTCCTGGCCAGGTCTTCTCGGAATGTTTCAGTAAAATATTCTCCGACAACCGGAAAATACAGACTTGCCGGCGGAGGCGGATTCTTCAGCTCAGCCAGCAGGGAGACAATGATGGAGGCATTTGACGGGTTGGTAATCCAGAGTGCCTGATCGTAGCGGGCTCCGAACTGTCTATAAATTTCAACTGCCTCTGACAGGTTCAGTCCAGGCGTGGCAACAGTAATTGGATGTCGGCCGCTTGCTGCAAGAGTGCGCATGACAGCGGCCAGCTGTATGCCGCCGATCCAGGTGCCGAATGCCAGGCAGACAAAGACCAGGGTTTTGCGCTGATCAATGCTGTGGCACTGAATCATAGTATGTTCCACCGCTACCAGGTAATCGGCTTCATCTTCAGGGCGTTTGGGCCAGAAAATTGAACCGCTCCTGGAAAAACCTGAACTGGATCCAATCAGATGACAGTTGTGCAGGGAACCGTCCCAGCAGAGATCAGGTAGAGGATGCTTCAACAGGTAGTCGGCTTTATTGGTCAGTGGCAGCTCGTTCCATGGGCCATCCACAGTGGCTCCCTGTTCAGCTAAAAAACAGCCATAAGCCGGGACTCGTGCAGCCGCGCGAGCAGCTAATTTTTTTATATCCATATTCGATAGTCCTTACTTCAGGCAGAAGCAGCCTGTTTCTTTTCAGACAGTATATAGTCATACAGTTGTTTGGCAAAATCAGAAACCAGCACTATCGCGTCCGGGTCAAAGTCGGCATAGTTGAGATATTGCAGCCGCAGTGTATCGCCATCATTGAGTTCCGGAACAATACCGGAAAAAAAGAAGCCCAGTTGTTCAAGCTCACGCACTGCAGCCGGAGTGTTCTGGTCGGAAAGCGACAGATCTGCATAAATTCCCACGATATTACTCTGAATCAACTGCTGCAGATGATGGCGAACTATTTTGTGCAGATCACGGCCAACCTGCTTGATTCGTATAATGCTCTGCCCCCAGTTGGCTCTGATATGGACATCGATTGCAGACATCTCTGCCGGGCTTATTTCGGTATCAGCGCAGATGACGACATTACGTTCCATTTGATTTTCTTTATAAATGCGCTCAATAATCTGTTTGTGATTTGTGGGCAGGTATACATCCCGGACAGGTTCATCAGTTATTCTAAGGTAATAGAGCAGCGCTGTCTGGCGGACATGTTCCGGGTGGTCATCCTGATTACCGGCTTCGATTTTTTTGAAAAACAATGATGCGGGAATAAAACTGAGCAGCAGGCCGGTTTCCCGGGCACCAATCTTGAGGTTGCCCTTTTGTGTATAGGGATGGATGGTGACGGATTCACTGTAGAACCCATACATTTTGCGTGTAACAGCCAGTTCAGCGAGATAGGCCTTCATCTTTTTGAACAGACTCCTGCCCCTGGCCCGGGGATCGACCACGGCCTGACCGGTTTCACCAACTCTGGCCTTCGGTTCCTGCAGGGTCAGGCTCAGGTGGCCGACAATTTCACCGGTTGCTGTTTCCGCCACGCAGGAGATCATGATTCCTTGCTGGATCCGGTCACAAATCTGTTCAGGATAGTATAAAAAATCTCCAACATAGGAGTACCCGTAGGATCTGTATATACATCGGGACAGGGCCGTGGCATCTTGCATGTCAGGCTTAAGCAGTCGAAGATCAATATGAAGGTCATCGGAAAATCGATCAAGGGATTGATCGGCCCCACTGCCTGCCGTTGAATCCAGCACATCAGACATGTCCGGTGCAGGTAGTTTTTTTATCAACTCCAGCCGCTTGCCCCGGTTACCAAGATTGAGATACACCGTTTCATCCACGGCACCTCGAATGAGGCGGGCACCCAGCCCTTGGACAGGATCATCTTCCAGGCCTGTATCAAGGCCGGGCTTGAGTATCATCTCCGGATAAAAGGGAATGCCATTGTCTTCCACCGCAACGATAAGCGCTCCGGGCGGGGTTTCCACCGCCAGTTCAAAAAAACCATGTTCACCCGGTTCAAAGGCATGTTGAATCACATTAAGACAAGCCTCTTCCACTGCCAGGGTCATCCAGTTAACATCTGTTGCATCCGGCAGAACAGGGCTGATAACGGAGCGGACAAACTGAAGCACAACAGCCAGGTTTTGCTGCTCAGCCAGCACCCGAATGCGGGCAATTTCGTGTGAGGAATGTTGGTCTAACGCCCTAATGATATCACCTCTTATCCAACACTTGCCTGATCTTTCCTGTTCTCGGGTTCCGGGGCAGGCTGTCTGGCTCCAGGACATGAATAACGGGTTTGGCAATACTGCTGCTCTGGAGAAACTGCGGCAGAAACTGATTGACATTCATAAGACTTGCATACAGTCCATCTGCCATTGCCTGCCGTGCCTCGGCAGTGGCCGAAGCACGGCTTTCCACTTCAACCTCAAGCAGATCAAGCATGCCGTCAAGTCGGGCAATCATGCGAAAATGATAGGAGAGTCCATCAATCTCTGCAATGGCACTGGCCACGGATTCGAGCCGGACATTGCCGCCCCCGATAATCAGGACTTCATCGGAACGGCCCAGCAGCTCCATTAAGCGCAGGCTGCGGCCACAGGAACAGGGCTGGGGAATGATTCGCCCTGTGTCGCCAATGTCGTAACGGATGGTCGGCATCAGGGTGCGGTGCAGATTGGTGACCAGAATCTTGCCGGGCTCACCGTCAGGCATGGGCGCACCGGTTTCCGGATCGACAATTTCAATATAGGTCATATCCTCGAGCAGATGGTGCATTCCCCCGGTACATTTTTCGCATTGAATGCCGATCACCCCGGTATCATTGGTGGTGTAGCCGGTGGAGGCAAACTGTTCTGTTTGTAAAATTCGGGAAATATACTCCTTGGCCTGGGGAAAAAGATGTTCACCGCCGGTGATTACTTTTTTCACAGTCAGGCCTGTAATATTATTTTTCTCTACCCACTGGCTGAGCGAGATAATAACCGATGGAATCGTGATCACGCTGTCTGCTTTGAATTCTCTAACAATATTTGCCATACTCTCCATGTCCACATTGCTGCTGACCGGCAGAATATGGCATCCCAGGTATTCCAAAGCCTGGTTATACGAGATAAATGAGGCCCATAAATTCCCGGCAAACAGGAGGTTGGCCACAATGTCACCGGGTTCCAGGATTGACCAGGCCAGCCCCTTGGCCAGGGCTTTGGCATTATGCAGTGTTTCCGGAACCGTCCGATGAAAGAACTTGGCCTGGCCCGTGGTTCCTCCCGAACCAAAGGTGTAGCTGTTGCCCAGAGGCGCGGTCAATGCACCCTGGCCATGGGGATAGAGATGATGCTGCAGATCCTGAGGCTTAAGTTCCGGGATTTGCCGGATGTCTGCCAGACTGGTCAGTGGTTTTTCCGGCAGGAGATCCTGCCGGAACGGAGCCTTGGTTCGGGCTGTGTGCAGCAGATCATTGAGCCGCAGCAGGGTGCGTTCATCACGCTGATCCTGCGGAAGGTAGTCAAAAGGATCTTTAAAACGGCTTGGCTTGCCAATGGAAACCCAGCGGACTAACTCATGCAGCGCCCGGGTTCCGTCGTGCGGGCTGCCATGTTTGCGGCGGGCCATGTTACCGATTTCCACCACACGGTCTCCGCCCACGGCGGCAAATGATTCTGCAAGCTCAAACAGTGTTGCCTGATCTGCCAAGATACCAGCACTTTGGAGAAATTTACCATAGGGCTGGAGAATCTCCAGGGCCTGACTGAAATCATCCACGCAGGTCACAAAGGCTGATCGAAACTGACAGGATACGCGAAATTCTGGAATCTTTTCAAAAATGACCGTCCAGTCCTGGCTGCCTGATTCGGGCAAAATGCACTCGGCCTGGCCCATGGCCTGACGCACCAGGGCGGTTTCCCGTTCTTTCAGGATCTCTGCCTGGGTATTGGGAGCTTTGCTGCAGGGAGGATAGGTTGTTGTATAGGTATTAATGGCATCGGCCAGGGCTCGGGCAAACTGTTCTCCCTGTTCCTGCGTGCCTCGGACAAAAACCGTGTGGGGCGAAGAACAGGCAGACTGTTCCCACATGGTAAAATCCCTGGCCACGGTTCTGGCGGTTTTCTGAAGTCCCTTGGCTTCAACAACATCAGCATCTACAAATACCGTGGAATATTTCGGGCCGTATTCAATCAACTTGGTATGCGGCCCCAGGCCGGAGCGGTAGACCTCCACAGCCTCCCGGCCGCCATAGACGATAATACCGTCACATTCAAGTTTTAGAATTCGCTCTATCTCAACCTCGCCCCCGGCAAAGGGCAGCAGGGCAAAGGAACGGGAGACTACACCTTCCGGGTCACATTCCTTGACTACCTTTGCAAACAGCAGGGGGAAAACAGGATCATTACTTGAGAGTTTTAACAGGCTGATGTTCTTGGTTAAAATTCCCTGAATAAGTGAATCAACCGCGCCCACAAACACGTTGCCCGCCGCCACGTGGGCAATCACGCCCAGAGGCATGGCCCGCATGTATCCCTTAAAGTCATCATGATAGACATACTCGTCCATAAACGATGCATTGCCGAGATCACATTGCAGCCGGGTCTCCAGGTTTTCGCGCTGCAGGATTGAACACAGGGTGTCGATACCAGCCCCGATCATCTCCGGGGTAAACCCGATCAAATCCGGCAGCAGACGCAGGGCCTCCTGTCGATACGGATCTTCTGGATCGGCAAGCCGCCGGGAAACTCTGTCCAGTACCGTTAGTATAGCCACCAGCGGAACACGCCGGAAGTCATGTCGAATCTTTTGAGCCTCAGCCACAAGTTCGGCGGTGAGATCCGGGGTTATTTTTTCTATGGTGTCGAACTTTCCAAATGCAAAATATTCTTTCATCTGACTTGATTCCTGTCGTTTATCATTACAATATTTGTAACTATTCAGGTAGCAACAAAACACCTGCATAACCTGAGCCTGTAACTGTTCTGGAGTGCCTTAGATTCGTTCATTTCAGA
>CAZQKF010000167.1:0-5366 GCA_964593645.1 uncultured Desulfobulbus sp. | reverse complement strand
GCAGGGTGGGCTTGCGATCCCTGCGCTTCGGATACTCGTTAAAAAATTCCGACAGGATATGGATAGAGTCCACCACGGCAATGGGCATGATACAGATGGGAATCATCGAACTCATGATGTGCAGGGTGTTGCCGGTGCCGATGAGCAGTCCCATGGTGGCAATCACCGTACACATTGCAATGATCAGAGGCGAGATAATGAGCTGGATCTTGCGGAAGAAAAAGAGCATGAGCAAAAATATCATCAGCATGGCCAGGGGCGCGGATATTGCCATCTGGATGAACATCTCCTTGCCGAAGGTGTCCTCGGCCACAGGCAGGCCGGTAATATAAAATTGATCATCGCCGGTGCCCAGTTCCTGGATCTTTTCTTTGAGCCTGGCTGTAACCGAGTGGGCAAAATCTTTGCTGGTAATAGGGAGATAGATTGCAATTGCCCGTCCGTCTTCAGAGACCAGCGTACCGTTGAGCAAAGGGTTGTCCAGGGCAAAATCACGGATCTGCAGGGCTTCTTCCCGGGTGGACGGCGGCTGTTTCATGAGCCATTCAAAACGCACCTGGCCCAGGCCGGCCTGCTTGATGTTGTCTACATTGTCCGGAGCAATAATATCACGATCCACCACCCGGCGGTCCGGGTTGTCTGGATCAGACAGGGTCGCTGCAAATTTTGACAGGGCATCGATTTTTTTAAGCGTTGCCGGATTAAATACACCATCCGGATCCTTTTCGTTAACCACACCTAGGACCACGACGTCATAGAGATTAAACTCCAGCTTGGTCTTGTCATGGAAGATACGGACAAACTCCTGTCTAGAGAGCATATTTTCGGGATCAGTATCCACATGAACGCGGGTGATGAGTGTCCCCAGAAGCAGGGTGCAGAGCACCATGACGGCGGTGACCGTTTTTGGGCGCTGCAGGGAAAATTGAATGAGTCTGTTTGCCGGCTGCATGGTATTCCTCAGGCGTGGGTACTGTTGGCTGAATCAGCAGATCTGCTGCAAAAGATCTGCTGCATGGTTTTCATGAGTTCAATAATGCGCTCATCTGCAATACGGTTGTAGATGAAGTTGGAATCCTTGCGAAAATCAATGATTCCCTGGTTGCGCAGGATATTCAGATGCTGGGTGATATTGGCACCGCTTGTCTCCACCGATTCCCTGATTTCGCTGACCGACAGCTCCTGATCCTGGAGCAGGCAGAGTATCTTCAGGCGAATAGGATGAGAAATGGATTTGAGCAGCAGGGCCAGGTCTTCAACCTTATTGTAGACCATAATTCCTCCGGGAATTGTGACTTCTGATTAAGAATTAAAGCATTTAATTAAATGATGTTGCTTCTGTTGTCAAGAGAAATGAACAGGTGTGCAGCAGGGCTGGAGACTACTCCTGGTCGAGGATACGCTTTTCCGCTTCGGGGATAGCGTAGTAGTTGGGATTGGAACTCTTGGTCGGCTGAGGTTGGTTCAGTGCCTGGTTTATTTTGGCCGGTATCCGGCTGACCGGTTCATTCCAGATGAGCTCATAGGCAATGGATCCGGCCAGGGCGACCAGAGCAATAGTGAACAGGGTTTTGTTACGTCGTTTTTTGGCCAATAGGAGCAGCAGGATAAACGCGCCTACCATGATCGGCAAGTGATACTGGCTGAGAAGAGGCATGACTTGATTCATAATAATGTAATACCTTGCTAATATTCAATTTTGTCTGATTTGGGAAACAGGCGTAGCAGCAGGAAAACAGATAAACCAATAATGATCAGGTACATGAGCAGATCCGGCATGACCCGGTTATCGGGTCGCACCAGGGCCAGCACGCCGAGTACTGCCATGAACTGGTAGCCCTGACGCTGGAAACGGATGATCTTGTTTAAAACATAAAAGTTGATTGCCGGAACAATCAGATCAAGCAGCAGCAGCGGTGAAAACTGGCCGATGGCTGAGGCATTGAGCTGCACCATGGCCATGAAGTACAGCTTTTTTATGGTCAGTGCCAGCAGCACGATGACCAGCAGCCAGTTGATCCATTGGCTTTCCCTGCGCCCCTTGCCCGTGGGCAGGTGATTCAGATACCAGACCAGGTCATCCCGGTTGTCGCCTGTTTCCAGTTTTTTGAGGATATTTTGTTTGCTGACGCCCTTTTTGAGCTCAGTAAGAATGTGTTGTTCCAGTGGATCCGCCATGAACCGCTCTCCAGAATGCAGAATGTAGATCTTGTTCCCTGATGTTCAACCATCTCTGTATCATCGTATACCATGTCCTGCTCATAATGGGATCTGTTTTCTACAAATCTGCCATTATGATAAAGGGTATCTTATGGGTTTTGTTGTTATGTATGTCTGGAGCACATGCCTATGCATAAATCAGGTGCCTTCTAGGGGATTCCTACGGAAGATTAAGTCATAGGCAAGCATATTAATAGGGAAACCTCTCTGTTTTCTTACAGGGGAAAATCGTATCATTTAAAATATACAAGAAACCTTGCATATAATTATGTGTAACTTCATTCATGATCGACCAAGGTGCGGCATTTGTACATGGCTACAACAAGAGCACTGAAAAAAGTATGTAAACTTGGTTTAGGAGACAACAGAAATTCCTGTGTCGTCACCGGCTGGGGCGTGCTGTGTCTTTTCTGGCTGCAGCTTGGTACCGTTTTTTTGGCACCGGCCTTTGGGGCGGAGCAGGATCCCGGTCAATTGGAGTTTGTTAACCCCGGGGTCACCACAGAAACAAATATTCATTTCGACAAGAGATACTGTACTGAATGCCACACCGACCTTCTCGGGAATGGTAAAAAAGCATCGCTGAGATTTAAGGATTTTACCCTGTCCTGCAGGTGCCACGGCTACACGCCCGATACCTACAGACATCCGGTTAATATTGTTCTCAGTCCGGAAAAACAGAAAAAAATTCCCGAACAGTTCCCCTTGGCTCAGGGCAGGATCACCTGTGCAACCTGCCATGATTTTCGTCTGCACTGCCTGGGAAAGAAGAGAGATGCAGCCGGGAATACAGCCTTTCTGCGTACCGGGCATCTGTTGTCGAGAACAGCGCTGTGCTACCAATGCCATGATGAGAAGAAAAGTCCCAGAATTGATCCGCACAACCAGTTGGATAAGCACGGCAATATTATTGAGGATAAATGCCTGTACTGCCATGTTGATATTCCTGATGTCATCCATGGACGGCTGCGCAAAAAGGACTGGGGAGATCAGGTTGTCCGCTTGATCGGCAACCTTGATGTCCTCTGCTACCGCTGCCACGCTTTGCAGGCGGAACTGCATCCCCTCAGTGCCAATCATTATATCAAACCTTCTTCTAAAATAGCACGGAACATCCAACTGTCGGAACAGGAGTACGGCATCATACTGCCCCTGGATGACAGCGGAACGATCACCTGCATTACCTGCCATAATCCACATGAAAAGGGGGTGATACCTGAGAAAAGGGCAGGGGCTGCCGGAGCAGGTGCCAAGGGACGTTTACGGCTGCCGGCAGGAACAGGGAATATTTGTCTGGCATGTCATCGGGGTAAATAGAGTCCGTCAGTACTGAGATTTCGAAGAATTCACGCTCAGTAATGTATCTGAGAGTGGTTGGTTTTGAGCGGATACTGCATAAGAAAGGGGAGGCTATGACATTTACATCTTTATGTACATTCCTGCGTATCATGGTTGGTGCCCAGGCAATGGTTTTTCTACTGGTCGGTTATGCGCAGTCTGCCGACATGGGTAACTGCCTTTTATGCCACAAATACCCGGGATTAAGCCGGGTGGATGAGGACGGGCAGATGAAGTTGATGTTTGTTAACGAAGAGATATTCAATAAGAGTGTCCATTCAAAGGTCGAGTGTGAAGGCTGTCATAAAGATATCACCAAGATTCCGCACGAGCCGGCAAAACCGGTGGACTGTTTAACAGAGTGTCATATCGTTGAACCGACCAGTGAGCAGAAATTCTCCCATAAGAGTGTCGAGACGTTTCTGAATGAGAGTGTACACAGTAAGATTGACAGCAAGGGCAACCTGAAGCCCTATAGCGAGGACATGCCCAGCTGTAAAAAATGTCACGATAACCCCCTTTTTCGTCCGCTGGCCTTTGTTAAAAAGGTGCGGCCGGGTATAGCCGAAGATGCCATGGGACGCTGCCGTGTCTGCCATAAGAAAGAAGATTTTATCTTCCGTTTCTATAATCATATCACCACCCGGATGCACAAGAGCAGAAGCCCACTTAATATTGCCCAGTCCTGCGGGAAATGCCATGACGATCCGGAGTTGGTTGCCCGCCATAACCTTAAAACCAAGGCCGGCTTTTCCTACGGCGATACCTATCACGGCAAGGCAGCCAATATGCTCGATGAGACCGTGCCGGACTGCCTTGACTGTCACGTAGTCAAGGGAAAATCAGTCCATCAGATGTACGGTAATGATGATCCGCGTTCCTCAACCCATCCGGCAAACCGTGGTCAGATATGCAACTCCATGGACTGTCATCCAGGTGCGTCCATGAAATTTGCCAGCTACAAGGTGCATGCCGAATACAGTATGGCCCAGAGTCCTGTGGTCTACTGGTTCACTTCCTTTTTCTATGTTCTCACCGGTGGTACCCTGCTGCCCCTGATGGGAATTATGTTCCTTGACTTGCTGCGTAGACTGTTTCCCAACGTGACCTTTGGAAGGAGGAAAAAATAATCATGTCTGAAAAATACCCACCGATTAAAATAATTAACGGTAAAAAATATTTTTTCCGTTTTGACATGAACCTGCGAATTCAGCATATCATCTTTGCAGCGTCCATCATTATCCTTGTCCTCACCGGTATGCCGCTCAAGTTCAGTGGTAAGCCGTGGGCCTCTTACCTGTACTCGATGTTCGGAGGGATTCAGATTGCTCCCACGGTGCATAAGATTTCCGGGGCCATTATGCTGACGGTCTTTGTCTACCATATGTACTGGGCCGTGAAGATTATCTACCGCAACAAGATGGTGCCGCTCAAGCGCAAGGGCAAATTAACCATCGGCAATATGATTATGGCGATCATTCGACTGCCCATGATTCCCAATCTTAAGGATGCCAGAGATATCGGCGGCCTGATGAAGTACCTCCTCTTTTTTACCAACGAACGTCCGGCCGGTGATGAGTACACCTGGAAGGAGAAGTTTGATTACTGGGCACCCTTCTGGGGTTGTTTTATCATTGGTATTACTGGAATAATTATCTGGAACAAGGAGTTTTTTACCCAGTTCATCCCCGGTGATGCCATTAACCTCTGCCTTATTGCCCATAGCGACGAGGCTCTGCTTGCCGCGTTGTTTCTCTTTATCTGGCACTGGTATAATGTTCATTTTTCCACCTCGGTATTCCCCATGG
>CAZQKF010000166.1:0-5400 GCA_964593645.1 uncultured Desulfobulbus sp. | reverse complement strand
AGTCAATTTATAATCTAAACAATTTCTATCCAGACATCCACAGGGAACCTGTTCTACTGTTCCTTCACGGTCTTTATACAACTGAGGAATCAGTTTCATGCAGCCACTTGCACAACTTGCCCGATCCCTGCCCGACACGGCTGCGGCCCGGGAACTCGTCGATTATCTCGGCGAAAAATATACCCTGAACGAGCTGCCTGGACAAAAGGCCGATGTTACCTTTTTCGACACTTTTGACTGGCGACTGTACAGGGAAAACCGACTCTGCTCCCTCCGAAATAACTCCATCCACCTCACGGACTTTACCGACAAGCCGTTGGTTCCGCCGCTGCCTGCAGGAAAAACTTCGTACCGGTTCTGGTGGCAATTTCCCGAATCCGATTTAAAAAACGCCCTTGCCGAACTCATTGACATCCGTGCACTGCTGCCGCAGACGATTTTTTCGGAAACAACACAGGAACTGCAGATATGCAACAAGGATGAAAAAATTGTTGCAACGGTTCTGCTGGCAGAGCTTGAGCTCAAAGATGGTGCAGAAATTCAATATGTGCAGCTGCGGGAAGTCCGGGGGTATACTAAATGGTTCATGAAACTCAGCCGGGACCTCTCCGGCTTTGGCGAACCCTGTCCCGACACCAGAGTGCAGACCTTAGTTACAGCCTTGGCAGCGGCAGGACGTACACCGTTGGAGTACAGTTCCGGTTTTTCCGTGCCCCTCCGGCCGGATATGGAAAGCCGGGAGGCGGCCAGGGTGATTTATTCGAACCTGCTGACCACCATGCAGGCCAACATCCAGGGGATTGTTGATGATCTGGACAGCGAGTTTCTCCACGATTTCCGGGTGGCCATTCGCCGTACACGCTCCGGGCTCAGCCTGATCAAAGATGTGCTTGATCAGGCAGTTATCGCGCGTTTTAAAGATGACTTCCGCTACCTCGGCCGGATTACCGGCCCTGTGCGCGACCTGGACGTCTATCTGCTCATGGAAGACAACTACAAGGCCAGACTGCCGGAGCATCTCCAAGAAGGACTGCATCTCTTTTTTGATGACCTGGCCAGGAAGCGCAGCCGGGAGCAGAAAAAACTCGTCCGGGCCCTCAAGGGCCAACGCTGTCAAGCAATCCTGCAGGACTGGCAGCAATATCTGGAAGATGATGATGACGCATACCAGGTCGGTAACAGTCAAAAACCTGTAGGCGTTCAGGCAAACAGCATCATCACCAAGAGATTTCAGCGCATTCTGCGTGACGGCAAGTCTATCGGGCCGGATTCACCGGATGAAGAACTGCACAGGCTGCGTATCCAGGGGAAAAAAATGCGATACGCCCTGGAATTTTTCAGCTCCCTGTATCCGCAGCAGGAGATGAAAGCGCTCATTAAACACTTTAAGATGCTGCAGAATAACCTTGGAGATTTCAATGACCTGTCTGTACAGCAGGAGATGCTTAAACACTATCTTGCCACCATCAGACCCGGTACGGTGAAGTCAAAGAAACTGAGCGCAGCCATCGGCGGACTGCTCACCAACCTGTACCATGAGCATAGGCGGGTTAGAGCCCGATTTGAAGAAACCTTTGCCCGGTTTGCGACCAGGAAACACCTGGCGCTCTACCGCAAACTTTTTGGGTAAGGCTGCTTTAAACCTTTCACCGAGTACCTGTTACCTGACTGATCAAGGGGAGATTCCATGGCCATCATTGCTGTCTACAATATCAAAGGCGGGGTAGGAAAAACTGCAACATCCGTCAACCTGTCCTACCTGTCAGCAGCCTCCGGCAACCAGACCCTGCTCTGCGATCTTGATCCGCAGGGGTCGGCAAGTTATTATTTCCGGGTCAAGCCGGCCAAAAAATTCAGCGCTGATAAATTTCTCAAGGGCGGCAAACATATCGAACGTAATATCCGGGGCACGGATTATGACAACCTGGATATCCTGCCCGCCGACTTTACCTACCGTAACCTCGATCTGGCCCTGGATGACTTAAAAAAATCAAGAAGACGGCTTAAAAAAGTTCTCAAGCCACTGACAGATGAGTATGAGCACGTATTTCTGGACTGTCCACCCAACATCACCCTGCTCTCGGAAAACCTTTTTTACACAGCAGACATCCTGCTGATTCCCTTTATTCCCACCACCCTGTCCATGCTCTCTTTTTCCAAACTGCTTGACTTTTTCAAACAGTCCAAGCTGGATAAGAAAAAAATATTTGTCCTCTTCTCCATGGTGGAAAAAAGAAAGAAAATTCACCAGGAGATGATGCTCCGTTTTAAAGGCCGCAAGCGCATCCTGAACATGTCCATTCCCTACCTGGCAGAGGTGGAGAAGATGGGTATTCACCGCAAGCCGGTTCCGGCCTTCAGTCCAAATTCTGCGGCGGGCCAGGCATATTCCGGGCTGTGGAAAGAGCTGCAGAAGTATATCTGAGTGTAGAGCAATTAATGCAGCAACAAAAAATTGGCCGGAGCCACCACTGCTTTCCCTGCACCAGGATCTGGTGCGGTATTAAGCCATTTTCCGAAATTCCCAGCGGTATATGCTTCCCGAAACGAAGAATAGACGCTGAATGAACCCGCACAACTCCCGTTACCGCCGGTCAAGGTTCCTATAAGCGCCATGGTGCTGGTATACAGAGCAGACCCGCTGCTCCCCGGCTCAGTTCCTCCATTACTCCAATCGACCGCGTAAAAATTGCCGGTTCCCGAAGAACAGCTGAAACTGGATCCGTCAAAATTTCCACAGGAATAATCACCATCGGAAACACCATAGGAAATTTTCTTCCAGTCTCCCAAAGGATGATGAATACCTGTTCTGGACGACCCGATTTCCGGCGGAACAGCGGTGCTCCAGCCGACAAAATAGGCTCCGCTGGGCGGTGTACTCCTTAGCCGCATCAGGGTTGTATCCATACTGCTGCTTGTCGGCGTACCGGAACTCATCCCCTGAGTGTACAGCAAGTCGGCACCGCCGCCGATCATCTGGTACTTTGGACTTATGTTCGTACCATTGCAGACTGCGGACTGCCAAAACCAGTGTGTTTCCAATGTAGATGCGGTTGCCTGTGTACTTATACAGTGATTGGCACTGATAAAATAAGGTATTGAGGTTGTTGAATCTATATCATTGAGCAAGCTGCCGGTACATATAAAGGTGCCGTCAATCGTTGTAAACTGCATTCCAGCCACTGAATTGCTGGCATTGGTCCAGGCCGTCGCGCAGGTTGCGTCATTCTGACAGGAATCAGAATCTCCGTAGCCCTGAACTATATACGCATTAACAGCGGAACTGAAGGGCAGGATACTTATATGAGAAATCAAGGGGAAAGCGATTCGCACCGATGCAGGCTCCGTATTTTCAGGCAGATAAATTTCAATTCCCATGGTCTCGCCGAAAACTGTCGGTGACCAGAAAATTTTGCCGTTGGGATCAGTCGGATCAGCATCTCTATTCAACGTCAATGTCTGCAGAATATGAGAAGCAGGCACCAGTTCAATATCGCCCGGCTGCCCATGTATAAGGCTGAAAAATCGAAATTCAGCACCGGCAGGTAATGCATCCACAGTCATTCCGACCCGCAGGGCTCGAGCCTGCGGAGAGGATATCTCCAACCCGGCATACTGCCCCTGTTCGGGAAGTTTATGCCATTGAAGCTGCTTGCCGGCAGTATCTGTCGTCGAGAGCTGGGCAACATTGCGGCTCACCCCAATCTGCTTAGGGATTGAATCCTCTGCAGCCAGAGCCTGTAACTGGGCAGCGGAAGCCGCTTTCAGAGCAATTATAGAAAAATCAGCTGTTCCTGCCGTTGATTTCAACCTAACCTGTAGAGACTCATCCTGCTTTGTTTGCAGGCCGAAGCTCCCCTCAACCATTGTTCCATCTGCAGAATAGGCCAAAGCCCCTGATACAAGCAGCAACGCTGCAGAACAGATTAATACAGCTCTTGTTTTGACAGACATGTCATCCTCCGTAATTCTTCATTTTAAAACGATATGACCAATAGTTTCTCTCCCACTGCAAGATCTGCAGGCAATCAATGCCAATATACTTCAGCAGGTACCAGACTGAAGTTCTCTGCTCCAGGCGGCTGCCAATAGAGCTTGAGTGCAGCGGTTCCTTTACGCTGAAAGTATATAATTTGAACAGGGTGTCGCCCTGATTTGATCACCTCAATGGTACCAACAGGCGTTAGACGGTCGGCATGAACCTTTGGGTCTTCAAAAATAAGTTCATTATCAATAAACATACGGATACCATCATTAGCCAAGGCCTGCCAGCGATAGGTGCCGGTTTTTTCCAGATTAAGAAATCCATCCATAACCATACCTACCCCCTGGCTGCGGCCACTGGAAAAAACCTGATCGTCCTTGCCTGACTGATGATTAAGGATGGTAACAGGCGCACCGCGGCGCCCCATGCGGAGTGCGGCCTTGCCGGTTGGTACTTGATCAACATTCCGATATTTCTGAAATATATAAACGACTGACAGTCCGGACTGCGACCGTGACGGCGTTTCCTGTACAGCTGTACTGTCAGACGATTGTTGAACATCCGGCACTGAAAACGCACAACCGCTTAAGATGAGCACGGTCAGAACCACCATAACCTGGATGATTGTGAGGCACAGTCTGCATGCGTAATTTTTCATGTCATAATCCTCATTTATTTTTTTCTTCGCTGTTGCTTTCTTTTGGGTTTTGCTGGTGGCCGGTCACCTTGTTTTTTTCCGTCTGGTCGGCCGGTCAGCACCTGCTTCTGTTTTTCCCGGCCGCGGACATCCTTTTCCACAAAACACGACTTTTGAGTCAAAGGATTTTGCCCGGTCCAGTACATAAGTGTTGACCAAGTGGATGGGGTAGGCGTAAAAATCTGTACCTGCCGGGGTAAGAGTTTAAGCTCCCGCTGGGCAAATTTTTTCATCTCCTGCATGTCCTGCAGCCGGCAGCCCGGGTGGGCGGCAATAATATAATAGGTCAGATACTGTTTAAGTCCTTCTTTTCTGGTCAGGCTGTTAAACAGCTGACGAAACTTAAGCAGGCTTGCACTGCCCGGTTTACCCATACAGTCCAGGACACTATCCTGACAGTGTTCAGGAGCCACCTTCATCTGGCCGGAAACATGATAACGAACCAACTGCCGCAGATAGTTCAGCCCGTTTTTTCGATCTGCCAGAATCATATCGTAGCGAATCCCTGAGGAGACAACCACCTTTTTAATCCCCTTCAGGCTACGCAGCTCCTGTAAGAGTTTAAGCTGTTCTCTGTGATCGATCGGCATGCCCTTGCAGATTTCCGGAAACAGGCATCGTTTATCCGGGCAGCACCCTTTTTTCAGCTTTTTGCTGCACTCAAAACCGTACATGTTTGCGGTCGGGCCACCCACATCATGAATCATTCCCTTAAATT
>CAZQKF010000165.1:0-5413 GCA_964593645.1 uncultured Desulfobulbus sp. | reverse complement strand
AGCTGAAATATCCACCTTGCCGCGCTTGATCAGATCATTTAAGCGCCCGGGCGTTGCCACAATAATCTGCACCCCCTTACGCAGGGTTCTGATCTGGTCATAAATACTCGTCCCGCCGTAAATGGGCAGCACCTGCATACCGGAAACATAACGGGCAAAGCTCTGCAGATCCTTTGCAACCTGCACGCAAAGTTCGCGGGTGGGACATAGAATCAAGGCCTGAGTCTTTCTGTTTTTGACATTGATCCGCTGAATCAAGGGCAGGCCAAAGGCTGCAGTCTTGCCGGTTCCTGTCTGGGCCAGGGCGACCAGGTCAGCCTCCTTTTCCAGGACAACGGGTATAACCTGATCCTGCACCGGGGTCGGCTTGGTAAATCCCAAGGCATCAAGTCCCTGCAAAAGTTCACTGGTAATACCAAGGTCTGTAAATGTTTTCATAACGTGTCTTCTCTATAAATATGGACATGATGCACCCGGCGGATGCATTTTCAAATAAATTTTGTTAATCAAAGCAGGGCCGTGCACCGTGCGCACAAAAAAAGCCGTGCAATCCAGATTGCGCGGCTTGTGGACACCCTCTCATGATAATTCTACTCAATTAGGAGTGAACTGTAGTCCATCTCCGCAATAAAGCAAGCTGTTTCTGCTTGGCTCACCTCATTAACGGCGAAGAGACCACCGGACAAACAGGTCAGCGACTCCATTTTCCGGGCAATATAAACCTGCAGAGACTCACAAGATACACGGCTGTTGCTATAAGAATAATTACCGAGCCACTGGGCAGATCCAGAGTATAGCTGAGGCCAAGACCACTGACGATAAATACGGCGCAGATCAGGGTCGCCGCCACCATCATCTGCCGGATGGAACGGGCAAAGTTGCCGGCAATAGCCGCCGGCAGGGTGAGCAGGGCAATGACCATGATAATCCCCACGATTCGGACCAGCAGCACAATGGTGAGCGCGGTCAGGCAGAGCAGCAGCAGGTAGAGCCAGTGTGTCTGCAACCCCCGGAGCCGGGCATATTCCTCATCAAAGCAGAGCGCGATAAACTTATTATAAAAGACGCCGACAATAACCAGAATAAGGACATCCAGTGCAATCACAAACCAGAGATCATTTTTGGTGATCAGTAAAATATTTCCGAATAAATAGGACATAGGGTCAAAATAGCCCGGGGTTCTGGCAATAAAAAGCAGACCGATTGCCATGCCGCCAGCCCACAGGGCACCGATAATGGAGTCTTCCCGCTCTTTGCCATGTAGACTGACCACGGTCAGAATGACAGCCGCCAGCAGGGCTACAACAATGGCCCCGAACACGGGCGTGAACCAGGTGATTCCGACCACATGCTGCAGGTACAGACCAGCTCCGATGCCGCCCAGAACACAATGGGCAATGGCCCCGGCAATATAGCTTATGCGCCGAACCACCACAAAGGTGCCGATGATCCCAAAGGATATGGACGCCAGCAGCCCGGTCAGCAGGGCATAGCGGAGAAAGGGCAGATCCGGATCAGTGAGGGCTGCCAGCAGCTCAGTCATGGTCATGCCCCTTGTCGCTGCAGCGGTGATCATGACGGATCATCTGCAAATTGCCGCCGTACATATTCTGAATGAGTTCACCGGTGAGTTCGCTGGTGGGATGGATGTACACCTGGTTGTTCACGCAGATTATACGTTTGAAAAAAGTGGAGGCAAAACCCACTTCATGGGTCACCATCAGAATCGTCATGTGGCTGTTCAAATGCCCTAACAGTTCAAAAAACTGCTGCTCGGAGGCGCTGTCGATATTGGCTGTGGGTTCATCTAAAATCAGGATATCCCCCCCCGACGCCAGGGCACGGGCAATGAGAATCCGCTGACGTTGACCGCCGGAAAGCGAGGCAAAAGAACGCTCGAGGAGATCAGCCAGGCTCACTGCGTCTAAAGCATCCCGAACCGCTTCCCGGTCTGCCCTGGTGTAACGGCCGCTCAGAGAATTACCGAGCCGTCCCATGGAGACAACCTCCTGCACCGAAATAGGAAAGCGGGCATCATAATGGGCATACTGCGGCACATAGCCGATCCTACGCCGCTGCGCAGCAGGCTTTCCTCCGTAGATACGAACAGTCCCGGTATCAGGTTCCAGCAGACCGAGCATCAACTTGATCAGGGTTGTCTTGCCGCCGCCGTTGGGGCCGACAATGCAGACCGAATCAAGGGCATCAATATCAAAACCGACATCGGTCAGCACCGGGGTCTCATCATAGGCAAAACTGAGACCTTGAACCTGAATGGCTGTGGTTTGTGTACTCATCTGTTGCTGGAGTTACCGGCGCTGCAGAGCTGACTGGATCTTTCGGGCCATAATGGTCAGATTGCCGATCACATCTTCAGCCAGCGGGTCAAGCGGCACGACCTCCCCTCCTATGGCCCGGGCAACGGCCTGGGCGCTCTTGGGGTCAAACTGCGGCTGAACAAACACGACCTTGACCTTATCTGCCCGCGCCTTTTGAATAAGGGCACGAAGCTGTTTCGGGGTGGGTAATTTGCCGGCGACCTCGACTGCCTCCTGATGCAGGCCGTAGGCATGGGCAAAATAACCAAAGGCAGGATGAAAGACAAAAAATGTTGCCCCCCGGTACGGGCCAAGGAGTTTCTTGTTCTGTGCATTTAGCAAATCAAGTACTGCGAAAACAGTTTGAAGATTGGCCTTATACGCTGATGCATTCTTTGAGTCAGCAGCGGCTAATGCAGCGGCCATGGTCTTGGCCATGATTTTCAAGTTTTCCGGAGCAAGCCAGACATGGGGATCAAGTCCTGCAGCGTGCTTTCTGCTGCCCTTCTTGCTGCTTGCTTGCCCATGGACTTGTCCGGTAATGGGAATTTTCTCAAGAGAAGCCGTGACATCGATCAGACGCACGTGGGTACCGGACTGTTGTATCCTGCGGATGAGCTCCCGCTCAAAGGGCATATCCACTGTAAAATAAATCGTAGACCTGAAAAGGTTAGCTATCTGTCTGGGAGTGGGCTCAAAATTATGCGGTTCCTGCCCCTTATCCACCAGGACATGGGTGGATACCAACTCACCGCCGACCTGATCCACCAGCCATTTCTGCGGCAGAATGGAGACAAATACCTGCAGTGGTGCTGCAAAGCCGGCAGCGGTAAATCCAAACAAACTCCCGGCAAGCAATACAAAAATCAATGCTTTCCTTTTCATACATCTAACAGTAGTGCCCCAGCCCCTGTTTGGCAACCCGTTACTCTGCACCATGAACCGCCTCCAGCAACCAGCCCTGGATCAGTGACCCGATCAAAATATAGAAGGACAGCACAAGAGTAAATCCCCAGCCAAAATAATCGACCATTATCGGCAGCAGGGGAATTTTAATGGCCCTGGAATAAAAAAAGACCACTATCAGCCCGTCCCGCATGCCGTGGCTGCGCAGGTCTTCCAGCATTGGGTACCATGCATACATTGGGCCGTGACTGATGACTCCGGCTGCCAGAGCCCAAAGCCAGGCGCGGTAACCACTTTCACGGCCAAGATGACGGGCAACCTGTTTGGGCTGCAGGAAATAATTGATAACTGCCGTGAACAGGATAACAACGGCAATTATCGGCAGAATCTTCAGCAGGACAATCCCGCTTTTCTGTAGAGCAGAAATGGCAGCATTCGTATTGACAAACAGAAGAACAACGTAGCCCAGACAGACTGTTAACAACAGATATTTACCATGAAAAACAATGTGTTTTTCATGTTCTTTCATACCAGTACCTGCACAGTCAGGGTAGTCAGTACTGCAACAAGTACGGTGAAAACAAAGGCCAGCAGATTACGAACCAGGGTAAAACGGCCGCCAAACACCTCTACTTCGGCAGGTAGCTGAATAAAACCAAGTGTTACCCAGGATAAAATAAAGGCGCTCACCGCATAGAGAGAAATCCCCTGGCCCAGCAGTTCGCCGCCTAGCAGGTAACTGACCACCGGATTACCGGCAGCGACGGCCCCGGCCAAGGTTCCGATCAGTGTATCAGCCAGCGGATTGCCGCGAAACAGCGAGGCCAACATTTTTGGTGTTACCAGTATCTGAAAAAGGCCAACCAGGCCGATCACCCCGAGCAACAAAGGAGCCATACCCAAAAAGGTCAAACTGCTTTTCTGCAATACTTTCCTGAAAGGCGGTCTTTTGCCCAACGGTTTCTGTCGGTTGTTCTGCATGGACAAATACCTCACGAATTGCCTGTTCCGGTACGCTTCAAATACAAAGACTATACCACATCAAGTGCAAACTTACTTCCGGAACGATTCGCCATCAATGGCATAGCGGCGCATTATCTTCTGCAGAGCGGCTCTGGTAAGCGATGAAAGCCGGGCTGCCTGAGAGACATTTCCTTTGCTTGTATTGAGCAGCATATGGACATATTGCCTCGTAAAGGCATCAATACAAGCATCTTTTGCCTGTTTATAGGGAATAATATCCATGTTGGATGCTGAATCCACCTGATCGGCAACCGGCAGGGGCAGCTCAAGCATCAAATCCCTGTCCTCGATAACAGATCCGGGACAGAAGAGCACGGCCCGGCGGATGACATTCTGCAGTTCTCTGATATTACCCGGCCAGTTATGCGCCAGCAGAATCTGCAGGGCATTGCGAGAAATTTTTTTCTCACTGCTTCCGAGTTCAAGTTGAACCTTTTTAAGAAAATGGTCGGCAAGCAGAGGAATATCTTCGGCAATCTCCCGCAGAGAGGGCATGCGCAGGGTGAGAACTTCAAGACGATAAAAGAGATCCTCTCGAAACTTCCCCTCGGCGATCTTTGCTTCCAGGTCAGCGTTTGTTGAGGCGATAATACGGACATCTATTCTGGTTGAGGTATCTGCCCCGAGCTGCTTGATCTCCTGTTCCTGCAGGACCCGCAGCAGTTTTGTCTGCACACTGACCGGGATATCGCCGATTTCATCCAGGCAGAGGGTGCCGCCGTCCGCCTGAAAAAAAAGACCGGCATGATCCCTATCCGCCCCGGTAAAGGCACCCTTGCGGTAGCCGAACAGTTCGGACTCCAGCAGGTCTTCAGGAATGGCCGGGCAGTTGACCATGACAAAAGGTTTTTTTGAGCGGCGGCTCAAGGCATGAATCGCCCGGGCACAGAGCTCCTTGCCCGTTCCTGACGCTCCGCGGATAAGAACGGTGTACTCACTGTCGGCCGAAGTCTGAACGGTTCTGTACAGCTTCTGCATGGGCGGGCTCTGGCCAATCAGGTCCGGCACTGCTCCTTCGGGACAAATCCGGCTGCGGAGTTTTTTGTTTTCTCCTATCAGTCGACTACGTTCCAGTCCCTTGGCAAGCATTCTGGTTAAGAGATCAAGTTCAAGAGGTTTGGTCACAAAATCCCAGGCTCCGCGCCGGATGGCATCTACGGCAAGTT
>CAZQKF010000164.1:0-5417 GCA_964593645.1 uncultured Desulfobulbus sp. | reverse complement strand
GTATCATCAAGAAGTGATTTTTTTAACCGGCAAGTTTCATCCTTGAGCGCATTCAGTTCAAATCCCTTTCTGACTGAAGCAACGAGTCGGTGGGAGCTGACGGGTTTTATCAGATAATCTATAGCCCCCATTTTCATACAATCTATTACAGTGTCTATTTCATTGGCCGAGGACATAACTATAACGCCGGTTTCAGGATATTCTTTGCTAATCGTAACTAGCAATTCCTGCCCTGTTAAAAAAGGCATTACCAGATCCAGCAGTATGATGGACACATTATGACTCTCCAGGAAAGAACTAACCTCCCGGCTATCTGAAAGAACAAAGACCGTTTCAAACTCAGCTTTTTGGAGAATCTGCCTGCTCAGATAAAGCGACTGCAAATCGTCATCCACTAAAAGCACTGAACGGGCAAACGATGGGTCATTACAACTTTCCATATGACATCACTGAAGAAAACATCTGATAAATCAATATTACATATTATCGAAAAGTATAAAGCATCCACAGAATAATACAAAGAAGTTCTTCTCAAAAGACGTACCAGCATTCTGTTTCACTTTGTATCAGCGCTGTATCAGCGACACTTTGGACGGACTGATCAGGGATTAAGTTATTATTGCGGTTCCAGCAGGACTGCGGTGATCTACTGAATTCGGCAGGATGACTCGCTCTCCATTTGAGATCCGGAATATTTTCTCTCCAGATATGCCGCCAGGCTCCGTATGGTTTTCAGCAACCTTGATGCAAGTAAAGCAAAAAACCAAAAAAACAGACTAACCTTCCCTTCGGCCTGCTCACCCCGGAACAGGAGCGCAGCTTTCCGCTCTTATCTGTTACGGTTGCTGTTCAGGCCCTGCTGATTTTCAGATGTGATTTACCAGTCACCCTCCTGATATCTGCTCCATCGGCCCCATTACATGCTTGCTGGAGCATGCCACTTGGCGTATTTTCCACGACATGGCCAATGATCCGGCACTGGACACCGGTATTTCCGGTACTTTTCCCTGTGTATTATTTCCCAACAGTAACAGATAGAATAAAAATGCTATGAAAATCATTTTAAAGGTGGCACAATGTGGTCTTTATGATTATCCTTCCTAAACAATAAACACTACCCTCCCGTTAATTCCGGGAACACCACAGAATGGAGACCGTTATGAAAACTTTGAAACAATTTGGCAGACAGGCTGCTGCAATAGTTACCGTTATCGGCTGTCTGCTCCTTTTTTCAGCACCTTTTGCCGTTGCCCAGGATGCGACGGATATATCCGTTGATGGAGCAGTGATGGTCAAAGGAATAGTAAAGCAAATTTCGAAAAAGAAACAGAGAATTACCCTAAAGCCGGTTCAGGGGGAACGGATTAAAGTTTTTGTTGATGACAAGACCGTGTACACCAAGATGAAATCGTTTGATGAGCTGCAGAAAGATCGACCGATCCGGATCTGGTATACTGAAGACGGAGACACAAAAAAAGCTGTCAAAATAGAAAAACTGCCCAACGGCAGCTGCTCCTGATGTCATCCAAACTTTGTCAGACTTGCTGTTGTGCTGCATCTCTTACTTTATAAAGAGAAATAATTAAACAGCAGCAAGCTGGCGAATCCCGTCGGCAATAAACTGAATGGCCAGGGCGGCCAGGATGACACCAAGCAGGCGTCTGAGGATATCATCTCCGGTACGGCCTAACAGGCGACGGATATGTCGGGACGTGAGCATGGCGGCAAGAACGGCCAGGTAACTGATCAAAACAGACAGAACCAGTGCCGTTGTCTGGCTGGCTGCAGATCGTTCGGCAAAGAGAAGAATGGTTCAGGGTCAGGCAACCCGGCCCGGCAATCAGAGGGATGGACAGCGGATAGACCGAGATATCAACTTGCAGATCGGTTCGCTCGGTGTCCACCTGCTGCCGGGTTATCATGCCGAAGGCTGTGTAAAAAAGCAGCAGCCCACCTGCAACGCGTAGTGAGGCGATACTGATTCCAAGGTTCGTCAGGATGTGTTCACCAAAAAATCCAAAGCACAGGACGATGATTGTTGAAATCACTACTGCCCGGATGGCCATCCGATACCTGTAGCTTTGATCGGCACCACTGGTGAGGCCGTAAAAGACGACCGCCGTACCAATGGGATCAATAATGACGAAATAGCTGGTCAGGGCATAAAGAAAAATGTCAAGGTTCATCAGGACGGCTGTTGAAAAGGATCATCACAAGCGTTTCACTGTTGTGGCTGATGCTCAAGAATGCCTATAACCGCCCCTGCTCTCTGCACCTCAGGTGTCTCCAGAATCTCGTCTTCATCTCGGCCAAAGGTTTCCAAAAAGAACCTGCCTGGATCTATTCCTGACAGATGTGAGAGTGACAGGATACAGCGACCGTATTCTGCAGCAGGGTAGAGTTGTTCAAGCAGCTCGGCCCATTGACTTTCCGGACCATCCAGTATTTTCCGGTCAGAATCTGATATCAAGGCGGGCTGGGCAAGGATATTGCGGCAGATCGTGATATATTCTGCAGCTTCCTGTTGCAACCTGGTGCGCAGCCCGGTAACTTCACCATCCGGCGGGCAGCAGGGCAGCAGCAGGCTCAGCAAAGCCGTCGGGGCGACACCTTGGTCCTGTTCATACTGCTCAAGCAGTAGCTCAAAGGAATCGCGACCGGTTGTGATAAAAGCCTCAGCCGTAAGCTGAGTATCTCCCAACCCGAAGAGACGGCTCCAGGCCTTAAGCCGCAGCCGCAGTTGACCATCGGTTTTGCCATCCGCTGCAATAAGTGATCTGGTCAGGGAAAACGGCTGATTATCTTCTTTACGCAGTTCTTTAATCAATCCGTTTTCACGTGCTGCTATCCGGGTGAGATTTTCCTGCAGATCAGCCTGTTCCCGGTCAAAAGTTTCACCAAGTTTCAGAACCAGCCGCGCCTGCCAGAGAACCTGCATCCGTTCCTCGTCCTGTCCATTTTCTACACCAGTCTCTTTGAGCAGGGTGCTGATAATGGTCGTCTTGGATTCTGTTTTCCGGCTGCCCAGACCTGCCAGAGACAGGTTGCTGAGCTGACCGGCATAATCATCACGGCGGTACTGGAGATCGTGGACAAGCTGGAGAAAGCGATCCCGGTTATCAGCAAGAGGAGCAGGACAGTCATAGCGGACAAGCCCCTGCTCGATCATTTCCTGACACAGCTGCGCCAGATCGGCAACAGGCGGGTTATCTTTTTCAACCGCTCTTAAGTAGACAATCGGCTCGAAAACCTGTACAAGAGGGAACAGAACTTCGGCCCTCGGCATCGTGTCCGGAAATATGCAAACAGTGTTAGTATTCATATGCAGACATTACGTGAAAAAATTACTTTCGTATTAACCGCCCTGGCCTACCTGGTCTTTCATATCCGAACCGGTCCGACCTTGGGCGCCATGATTGCGGGCACCGTGGAACAACTGCTGACCACGGCCCCGTACTGTATTGGTTTTACGTTTGTGCTGGTAGTTATAATCCGTTATATGCATGATGGCAAGCGGCCCGCCTGGGACAGGATTGCCCGTATTTATTTTACCATCGGCATTTTATTTGCCTTTTATTTTGCCCTGTACGAGTACGGTGATCGTGCCCACCAGGAACAGCTCAAACGTGAAGGAAAACCGGTCAGCGAATCACTGTTCCGGCAGGATGAAAACCAGAAGGTGCCGTTGTATTGGGCATAAGTATCCCGTCTTTACCAATCAAAGTACCCGGATTGGTTACCGAATTACATCCAGTCTGAGCCCGGTCTCCCAGGATTGCCCCGAACTTACGCAGACCGCTGTCAGTGGTTCCATTTTCGGTCCGTACCTGAACATTACCGGGCAGAAAACGCAGGTTGGCAAACTTGGTTCCTGCCCCCAGGTTGGCATCGCCGCCCAGGATGGAGTCGCCAAGATAGGCAAAATGCCCGGCCTTGGCATCATTTAAAAAAATGGAATGCTTAACCTCGGTGGTATGGCCAACCACACACCGTGCACCCACCAGACAGTACCCGCGCAGGTAGGCTCCCTGGCGGATCTCGCTTCGGTCACCAATTATTACCGGTTCCTTGAGCAGGGCACCAGACTCAACCAGTACCCCCTGCCCCAGCCTGATCCTGTTGCCCATGACATTAACTCCGGCCATAATCACCGACGCACCAACAAGTTCTGAGCCGTCACGCTGTACAACAAGTTTTCCCCTGATGGCATCGCCATAGTTTATGGTGCAGTCCTCTGCCCCCTGCAGTTTCCCTTCATGCCAGATCAAGGGACTGGCCAGGGGAACACCATTATGTAGATCGTTATGGGAAAACGTTGGATACTCAGAGGTATCCATATAGTTTTTTAAGTTTTTTAACCCGTCCCAGACGTGTGTGCTTTCTGCAAACACGTCCTTGTCGGCAAAATCGGTCAAATCAAAAAAAGAAGCAGCAGAAAGCATCTCTATCCCCGTAGTATCACGATCTTTGTTCACTCCATCCAGGGATCATCCTCTGGCCCAGCAACTGACCCCCGGCACCCAATGCCGAATAAAAGATAAACGGTTCGCACAATTCTGTCTCCTGTTTTCTCCTGCCCGTTTCAGGCCCTGTCTTGACTTCATATTCGGTTATGTTTACCTTCTTGCAACCAACGTAGTATTAAACAGCCCTCAGAGGCTATTAATCAGAGACTGTACAATTATCGCAGTATCTTGATATAAGGAGATAAAAAGTGGAATTTGACGATTCGTTATCCACCAGCATGGACGACTTTGCCGAAAATACCCAGGACCTGGAGATCCCCAGTGAGCTGCCCATGATGGCGGTGCGGGATGTTGTGGTCTTCAACTATATGATTATTCCACTTTTTGTGGGCAGGCCGGGTTCTATTTCTGCGGTCAACGAGGCCATGAGCGGTGACAAACTGCTGATGCTTGTTACCCAGAAAGATGCGACCAAGGATGATCCGGAACCCGAAGATGTCTACCAGGTGGGCATGGTCTCCATGATCATGCGAACCCTGAAACTGCCCGACGGACGGCTCAAGGTGCTGGTACAGGCCCTGTCCAAGGCCCAAATCAAGACGTATCGACAAAAGGAGCCTCATTTTCGGGTGGAAATTGAACTGTTGGAAGAAGAAGAAACCGACAAGATCACGGTCGCAACTGAAGCGCTGATGCGTACGGTTCGAGAACAGACGGAAAAAATCATGTCCCTGCGCGGGATTCTCTCTTCCGACCTGATGATGATCATCAATAATATTGAGGAACCGGGCCGTCTTGCCGACTTGGTGGGCTCTAATCTACGGCTCAAGATCTCCGAGTCCCAGCAGATCCTGGAAACTGTTGATCCTGTCAAACGGCTGCGTCTGGTTGCCGATCTGCTTAACAAAGAGATGGAAGTCGCTGCAGTCCAAGCCAAAATTCAGTCCGATG
>CAZQKF010000163.1:0-5447 GCA_964593645.1 uncultured Desulfobulbus sp. | reverse complement strand
AATTTTTCGCATGCCTTGATCTCGAACGAAAATCCTAATTTTTCAAGCCAGCCTTGAGTTAAATGAGGTGTGACGAAAGGTCTTGGTCGTTAATTTAAAGGAGTTGCATCCTGTTGACAAGAAAAGATACGGAAAGGGAGTAAATTAATAGTTGATAATTGATAATTGATGGTGGATAGTGATAGAGTTTGCTCTCTCAGGTGATTTTGTCACATTCAACTCTCAACTTTTACCTCCCATTTGATTATGTACAGTGCATCGGATTTACGCAAAGGACTCAAGGTTCTCCATGAAGGGGATCCTTATATTATTATAGAATTTTCTTTTTCCAAACCAGGCAAAGGCCAGGCATTATACCGTACCAAGATGCGGAATATGATCACCGGAAATCAGTTTACCCAGACCTATCGCTCCAATGACAAGTTTGAAAAACCCGATCTTGAGGAGCGCACCATGCAGTTTTTGTACTCCCAGGACGATGAATTTCATTTCATGGACACCTCGTCCTATGATCAGATTTTTCTGAGCCGGGAACAATTAGGCGATAATATTAATTTTCTGATGGATAATATGGAGGTCCAGGTGCTCTTTTTTGACGGCTCCCGGCCCATTGATATCTCGCTGCCCATCTTTGTCAACCTGACAGTCACCCGTGCCGACCCCTGGGTCAAAGGGGATACTTCGGGTACTGATACTAAGCCGGTCACGGTTGAAACCGGGTATAAACTGCAGGTGCCGCCCTTTGTGGAAGAGGGGGATAAGATCCAGATTGATACCCGTTCCGGCGACTACATGACCCGGGTCAAGGAATAGCGGCGGTGCTGTAATGTTGTCGCTCACCCGCCTGCAGCAGCGCTCTTGCCTGCTGCAGGCGGTGCGCAGTTTTTTTCTTTCACGTTCATATCTTGAAGTAGATACCCCGATTCGTCTGCCCGTGCTCATTCCCGAGGCGGAGATTATCCCGATACAATCTGAAGACTGGTTTCTCCAGACCTCCCCTGAGCTGTGCATGAAAAGGCTGCTGGCCGGCGGCTGTTCCCGCTTGTTTCAGATTTGCCGCTGTTTCCGCAAGGGAGAGAAAGGGCATCTGCACCAGGAAGAGTTCACCCTGCTTGAATGGTATCAGGTCGGCTGGAGCTATGATGAGCTTATGGCTGAATGCGAGGAGATGATCAGCAGCGTAGCAAACCAGATGGCGGATACTCAAAGAGCAGGGGAGCAGGCCTCGTTTTTCAGGGAGGAAAAAGAGATTCCTCTGGCAGCTCCGTGGCAGCGTGTAACGGTGGAAGATGCCTTTCAGCAATATGCCGGGGTATCTGCAGTTGAGGCCGTTGAGCAAGGTCTGTTCGATGAAATTCTGGTGGAAAAGGTGGAGCCTAATCTTGGCTGGCAGCGTCCGGTTTTTCTCTATGACTATCCGGCAGCATTGGCCTCCCTTGCCCGAACCCGGCTGGATAACCCGGAGGTGGCTGAGCGATTTGAGCTGTATATCGGCGGTCTGGAGCTTGCCAATGGTTTTTCCGAACTGACGGATCCGGAGATTCAGCGGTACCGTTTTACTGCAGAACTTGATACAATACGCGCTGCCGGGCGGCAGCAGTCAATGCCGGAGAAATTTCTTCAGTCCCTGATGGATCTGCCGGATTGTGCAGGAATTGCCCTTGGTCTTGATCGGCTGCTGATGCTTTGCGTTGGGGCGCAGTCCATTGCAGAGGTTGTGCCGTTTAGCGATCAGGAGCTGTAAATCACTGTTTGTATTTTATAAACAGATGGTATATCCTGCTAATAATGCTCGGGATACGGGTGATCCTGTTCGCCGGGTACAGAGATAAATTCCATCTCCGGCAGGAGAAGGGCGGTCAGTGACCGGCCGTACACAGCGCCGGTATCAATGCCGATTTTGTTTTTCTGGACAAGGGGTTTGTTAAAGACCGTGTGCCCGAAAACAACGGGTTTGCCGAAGTTAAAGGAAGAGCGGATAAAATCGTCTCTGACCCAGAGACACCAATTGCTCATCTGCCTGCTGAGGTGCAGGCCGGGCTGCAGGCCTGCATGGACGTAGATACCGTACGGATCTTCCCAGAGCAGCGGTAGATTCTGGAAAAAGGAGAGATGGTTCCCCGGGAAGGCAGCCTGTGCCTCTGCCGGGGGGATGTCCGGGCTCAGGCCGTAATTTGTCAGTGTTTCCCGGCCTCCGACCTTGATAAAGACCTCATCGTCAAGTCCGGCAAGGTAGTTGAGCAGCATATACTCGTGATTCCCGAGCAGGGTGATAACACGGGGGTGTTCCCCTTTAATCTGCAGAACCTGATCGACAACTTTTTTCGAGTCCGGGCCGCGATCAATATAATCACCAAGAAAAACTATTGTGTCGGCCCGATGTTCCACCAGCTGCAGGAGTGCAGTTAGAGAGTTATAACTGCCGTGTATGTCGCCGATGATGCAGGTTGTGTTCATGAATTGTCTGTAGGAATAGAATAAGGAATGGTTGCCGAATTTATATTTTTTTAAGGTAAGGATAGACAAAGAACAGGTAATTGGGAAGAGGAAAAAATGTCCTCAACCCTTCTGCAGCAGCTGAACTCTTTGTTGTTTACCGTTTTAATTGACTACGATTGAATTATGGAAAATCAGCAACGTCAACAGGTGAAGAAGTATCTTGATCTTCTTGCAGCACACTGGAAGCTGCTTGTAACCTGTCTGCTTATTGCGCTTACCGTGGGACTGGCAGCCTATCTTCGCATGCCGAAACTTTATACGTGTAAAGCATTGCTCAGTTATGAGCGGCAGCAGATTAATCCCTCGCGCATGGCTCCGGAACGAGAAAATCAGCGGGTTCGTGATACGGTTTCGACCATGAGCAATGTGGTTCTCAGTCGCAGCAATCTTGAGGAGATTATTATCGGTTTCGACCTGTATGCAGCGACCAGGAAACATCTGCCTATTGAAGATGTGGTTGATACAATGCGCAAACACATCAAAATTGCCCCTGCCAGTCGTGGAGATTCGTTTACAGTTGCATTTGAAGGCAAAGATCAGGAGAAGGTCATGCTGGTGACCAATGCCCTTGCTGAAAAATTTATTGCTGAAAATCTAAAATATCGTGAAGAACGGGCCACGGAGACCTCCAAGTATACTCAGGATGAATTGAATCTTGCCAAAACTGTTCTGGATAAAAAAGAGCAGGTCATGCGCGACTATAAGCTCAAATATTATAACGAAATGCCGGAACAGCGGGAGAGTAATCTTACTCGTCTCAATTCTCTGCATGAACAGCATCAGGCTGTCCAGGACTCCATTCAGGATCTTGAACGAACCAAGGTTATGGTTCAGGAGCAGATTAATCTGCGCAAGCGTCTTGTTGGCTCAATGGGTAGTGCTGCCGTCCAGACCTCAGCACCTCGGGCCGGTCAGGCCGTCACCCCTTGGCAGCGTCTGCAGCAGCTGCGCAGTCATCTTGCATCGCTGCAGATCAAGTATACGGATAAACATCCTGAAGTTCGTCATACCAAACAGCAGATAGCTAAACTTGAAGCAGACCTTGATGGAACCAACCCGCCGTCTGGTAAACAAAAAATAACCAGGCGCCGGGCTGTACAGGATCCGGAGATCGGCCAGCTGCAGATTCAGCTTAAAGAGATATCCTTAAATATCAAAAAACTGCAGTCTGACCAGGAAACTATCCGGGCCGAGATTCCGAAATATGAGCAGTGGATTGCCGCTGCCCCGGTACGGGAAGCCGAATGGAAGGCCCTGACTCGTGATTATGACGAGTTGCGTCGTCATTATGATTATCTTGTTGCTCAGAACCTGCAGGCCTCTTCGGTGGAGCATCTGGAGCGAAAACAGAAGGGCAGCAAGTTTAAAATTGTTGATTCGGCTCGTTTTCCGGATAAGCCCTATAAACCGATTTTTTTCCAGATACTGCTGATAGCAGCCGGCGGAGGCCTGGCAGTGGGGGCCTGCCTGGTCTTTGGGATGGATTTTATCGACACCTCGTTTACGGATGTTTCGGATGTGGAGAGTTATCTCGGCCTCCCTGTTGTCAGTTCCATCCCCTACCTTGCCGGCAAGGGCGAAAGCGGCAAACAACGAATGAAAACCGTGCTGTGGCTCGGCGGATTTTTGCTGTATTCCGTGGGTTTTCTGGCAGCCCTTATCGTGTTCTGGCAGCAGGGCCGGATAATTCTGTGAGCTCCTGCGCTGCCGGCAGGCAGAAGACCAATGATTTGATTCTTTTTTCTAATGTATAAAAAATATTACGGCTTTTCATCTTCTCCTTTTGACCTGACACCCGATCCCGATGTGGTGTACATGAGTGAGTCGCATCAGGAGGCCCTGGCTATCCTTCGCTACGGCGTTGTGGGCAAAAAGGGGTTTCTGGTGCTGACCGGTGATGTGGGTACAGGGAAAACAACCCTGCTCCAGGCACTGGTTCATTCTCTTGATATGGAGATTTCTCTTTGTCTGATTAATAATCCTACCCTGACTCGGGATGAATTCTTTTCCTTTGTGGCAAGAAGTTATGACATTCCCTGGGAGCAGAATAAAGCCTTTTTTTTGATAGAGTTTGCAGAGTTTTTAAAAAAATGCAGCCAGCAGGAAGAACGGGTCGTTCTGATCATTGACGAGGCTCATGCCTTAAACGAGGATCTGCTGGAAGAGATTCGCCTGCTCTCCAACCAGGATACTTTAGGCCAGGATGTGCTTTCGATTTTTTTGGTGGGGCAGCCTGAACTCAATAAGGTTATGAGCAGTGACCGGCTGTTGCCTCTGCGTCAGCGGGTGGGGATACGATTTCACCTCAAGCCGTTTTCCCTTGAAGAAACCAGGCAGTATATTTTGTATCGGTTGCGCCAGGCCGGAACCAATCATTTTAATATTTTTTCTGAAGAAGCGGTGTCACTTATTTATCAAGTCAGCAAGGGAACGCCGAGGCTTATTAATATAGTTTGTGACCATGCCCTGTTGACCGGCTTTTCCCAGGGAGAACCTGTAGTTAACGGGGCCATGATCAGGGAATGTGTTGAAGAACTGCAGTTTCCGGGTGAAGAAACCCCCCTGCCCCTGGCAGCGGAGCTGAAACCCTCAACGGGTGGATTGGGTACCCCGGGAAAAATTGTTGGCCTGATTATACTGCTGACAGGCCTTTTACTGCTGCTGGAAATATTTCCGGCAGCTCGTCCGTATTCACCGCTTGGTTTTATATTACCCGATAACTGGCTGCAGCAGCTCCATCAGCTGTCAGGCACTTTTGGAGGATAATGTGGGTAAGGTTTTTAATGCATTGAAAAAGGCTGACCAAGAAGTCCCGGTTCCCTATGAAGTGGAACCAGACGAGCCGGAGCAGGAGGTCTCAGCGGATACGACTGCTTTCGTAGAAGCGCAGCAGGAGCCTGAGCCGCAGCAACCCGAGCAGCCTGTTATTCCTGAAACGAAAAAAAGCA
>CAZQKF010000162.1:0-5476 GCA_964593645.1 uncultured Desulfobulbus sp. | reverse complement strand
GTTTTTTGGAGCGAACCACAGAGCCGGACATAAGAAATTTATTAAACTCACGGGCAATGGAGGCCTCATAGCCGTAGTTCATGGTAAGATAGGGATCGTCCCAGTTACCCAGCACGCCGAGTCGGCGAAACTGGGCCTTCTGGGTTTTGATCCACTTACCTGCATATTTACGGCAGGCACTCCGTTTACCCAGGGTGGAGATTACCTCTTTTTTATCACCCAGCTCCTTATCTACATTATGCTCAATTGGCAGGCCGTGACAGTCCCAACCCGGAACATATGGAGCGCGAAAACCATCCATACGACGAGATCTTAAGATGATATCCTTAAGTACTTTATTAAAGGCTGTACCCAGGTGAATATTGCCGTTGGCATAGGGAGGGCCGTCATGGAGAATAAACAACGGTTTATCCGCTGCAGCCTGCTGCAGCTTTTCATACAGATTTTCTTTGTCCCAGCGCTTCAGATACTGCGGTTCTTTCTGGGTAAGATTTGCCTTCATTTTGAACCTGGTCTTGGGCAGATTCAGGGTGTCTCTGTAATCCATTGTCTCTCTCGTGGATATTGATGTGTGCAAAAACGAAAAATAAAAAAGAAAATTGTAAGATTTTACTCTGAAAAAGAGAAGATGCAAGGGAAAACACCTGCTTTTCACAACCGAGCCCATGAAAATCAAGCTGGATGGAAATCCACCTTCGTATTTACAGGGAATGCGAAATATTACAGCGGCTGAACACCTGTGACTTTAGCTGCCGGATGATAATGAACATACACCCGGCGCATGAATTCAATTTTCGCCAGCAATGTCTCCTCAACCTGGGTGGCTATGCCATCTCCCTGGGTCACGGTCAGGGCGCCGTCCACACCAATGGTGACATTAACAACCAGGTAGGGACCAAAGCGATGGGCATGCACCTCCTCGATACTCCGGACGCCGTCAACTTCGGCCAGGAGCGTACTGATCTGCTCACCCAGTTGTTTGCCGGGAACAGTGTCCATCAAGTCTGCAGTTGCCGAACGAAGAATTTCTACGCCGGTGTACAGGACAATCAGCGAAACAATGGCACCGGCCAGCGGATCCACCCAGGGGTAGCCCATGCGCCCGAAGAACACACCGGTTGCAGCAGCCAGAGCGGAAAAAATATCATTACGGTGATCCTGGGCCAGTGCCACCACAGCGATGTTGCGGGTCTGCGTTCCTATCTTCCAGGTCCATACTGTCAACCAGAGTTTAATTCCTGCAGCGCCCAGAGATACCCAGAGCGCCATCTGTGCAGCCCCACTGAAACTACCACTGCCCGACACAATCTCGTAGACACCATTAATCGAGTTCCAGAAGATTGCAACAGCCGTACTCACGACAAAGGCACCGACCACCACTGCGGCAATACTCTCCATCTGATCATGGCCGTAGGGATGCTCATTATCAGCGGGTTTACCGGAGAGTTTCATGAAAATTGACATCACCACCCCATACGCTACATCCGAGGTGGAGTTAATGCCGTCGGCAAGCAGGGCCGGGCTCTGGCCGACAATCCCGACCGTGACCTTGGTTACAGCCAGCAAAATATTTGCAGCAAGGCCGATATGAACAGCCAGCAACCCCTTACGAACCCGACTGGAGGCTCCAGAGGTTCCGGGGACAGTATATTTATCTATCACGTTTCTTTTTCGGCCCGGGTTTTTGAGGTCGCAAAACCCTTCCCAGGGTTTGTTCCATTTTGTCTACAAAACCGTCATTGCCCATAGGACGCCCGCTCTTCTCATGGCGTTTCAGTTTCTTTACCTCTTCATCGGAGGATAAACGTAAAAAATCCTTCCAGTCAGGAATCATGTCGCGAAAAGGAAAAGGTGCCGCCAGCACATCATCTGTCTCTTCAAGATGAGCACGGGCACTGCTCCATCGATACTCGGCCGGGTTTGGCACCATTCCTGCGGCTACCGGATTCATCTCCACATAGCGTATAGCTGCAAGCAAATGCGATTCATCCATGGGAAAAGAGGCAAACCTTTCCTGCCAAAGATGCCCCTGCCATTTTTCCCGAAAATTGATTCTTCTGGTATAACGACGATGGGCTTCACCAATGGCGCGGGCAAGACCGGTCTCCGTTTGAGGAACTGCGATCAGGTGCACATGGTTTGGCATCAGACACCATGCCCATATTGCAACATCGTGTTTGCGGCACCACTCTCCCATCAATTTGATATATGCAAGATAATCGTCATCGCTAAAAAAAGTGGCCTGCCGACGATTACCCCGCTGCGTGATATGATGAGGAATCCCAGGGCATATGACTCGCGCTATTCTTGCCATGTGATAACAATAGCAAATGGATTCAGGCCCGTAAAGTTTAATATACTGTCCCCGAAATTCACCGAAATTCAACCTGTCTCACTGTAAATCCAGCCTAAAACTCTACCCCTTTCTGTGCCTTGATGCCCTGCTTATATGGGTGTTTGATCTCCCGCATCTCGGTGACCAGATCGGCAGCCTCAATCAACCTGTCCCCTGCCCCCCTGCCGGTCACGACAATATGCTGGGCCGGGTCACGACCAGTCAGCACATCAATCATCTCCTGCTCATCAAGCATCTTATAGGTGATCAGATAGGTGAGCTCATCCAGTACGATCAGCTGATGCCTGTTTTCCGCAATTATTTTTTTGGCAAACTCCCAGCCCTGCCTCGCCACGGCAATATCTTTATCAAGATCATCAGATTTCCAGGTAAACCCTCTCCCCATGACATGAAAATCCAGCAGATCATCAAAGCGCTTTGCCGCCTCAAGTTCGCCGTATTGCCAACTTCCCTTGATAAACTGGATGAAGCAGACCTTTTGGCCATGGCCTAAGGCGCGAAAAGTCAGGCCCAGGGCCGCAGTTGTCTTGCCCTTACCATTTCCGGTAAACACCATGAGCAACCCTTTGTGTATATCAGTCACTGGAACCTCCCGCAGACCTGGTATCCATACTGGTTCTCTGCACACCATCGGTCAGTGGTCTGCCATGCTGGCGCACATACTCATACAGGGTGATTGAGGCGGCAACGCTGACATTCAAGCTCTGCACATAGCCCCATTGGGGAATGGAAATCCCTTTGATGTCGGGAAAATCATTGCGGGCAAAACTGAGCCCAAACTCTTCATGGCCAAATACAAAGGCTGTCTTTCGGGCAAATGCAACCTCACCCAGACAACAGGAACAGCCCGGTTCCAGGGTCACAATCGAATATCCCTGATCTGTAAGCAGTTGATAACAGCTTTGGAAATCGTCATGAAAAGAAAAAGGTACCCAGCGCACCGATCCCTTGGCCGGATCCGGATCAAAGGCACGCACGCCGATAAGATGAATCTCCCGGGCACTGAAGGCATCAGCCGACCTGAAGATTTTGCCGACATTGAAATCAGGCTTTAAGCCATCAAGGACGACAATACAATCATGTATTCCCGGTGCGGCACTGGCCATGTTCCGACGCCTGGCCCGTTCGAAACGGGTCTCCATATCAAAGCGTTTGTTCCAGCGTTTTCTCATAATTCCTGATTATCTCGGGTTGTTCTTTTCAGCATCACGTTGTACTCTGTACGCTGAAAAAAGACAACAGACAGAGTACCTTGGAGAACAACAATGACTGATGTACCAACCAAGTGCTGCGATATTTGCGGGGCTGATAAAAAAACCACCCAGACAACCGGCTACGAGGCCTGTTCCACCTGCCGCGTAATTTTAAGCAATATAAAAAATCATCCTGACATTATTCAAAAATTGTGGCCCACTATCCACAACACCATAACACCGCCGGGAACTGAGCAGCTCAAAGTTCATGAGACGATCGAACTTCCAGACGTCCTGGACGGCAAACGCTACCAGACCGTTGATCGTGAGCACAACAAATGGTACCTGTCAGTGAGTGAGGTTGAGGGCAAACCCGTGGAAGTCTTTGCCTCCACCGCCTTTGACCGCGACCATGAACTCCAGTCGAGGATATCCAACCTGACCACCATTACCCGGCTGATCTCGCTTATCCTGCGGCATATATTTCTCAAAGAGGCCCTGACCCTGCAGAAATGTTTGAAACAAATCAAACGCAGCTCGCGCCAAAAAAATGATCTGCCGGACATGCTCTTTGGTGTTCTCAGCCAATATTCAGATGTACCTGAAAAAAAACCAGAGCGATAAATACACCCTATAGAGGGGGCAGTCAGGCTGTGGATAGCCGTTTTTTGTATAAAAAAGCAACTCAGGCTGAGAAAAAATTCACAAATTGTGCTGAAAACGCTACTATAAAATATTCTCAACAAAGGCAACACTGCAAACAGTCTATTACATGATGATTTACTTCTTTTATACATGAGCAAACAAAACTCAACTCAAAAAAAATCTCAACCGGTAGACACAGTGAACGCTCCTTCTGACCAGGAAGACGTATCCCAGGATGAATCACTGGAAGAGATTCTTCTCCAGGAACTGCTCCAGAAAACAACTGATCTGCAGCAGGCAGACAGAAAACTGTTCACGGTCACCCGAGACCTGCAGATTAACCAGCATATTGTTGCCTGCCAGAGCAATGGCATCATCTTTGTAGACAGTGACTATCGCATCATCTATGCCAACACAGTTTTCTGCAGCATGACCAGAAAAGACATGCAGAGCCTGAAAGGGCAAAAACTGGATCAGTTTATCATGCTGCCTGAACCGGATCTCTCTTTGGACAAGATCCTGCAAAAGGCTGCAGACTGGGAAAGCTGGCACGGCCAGGCAATGCTCTGTGGAGACTACGCCAGTCAGCTTCCTTTGCTCATGACGCTTAATCACCGGCAAAAGGACGACGACGAGAACGCTGTTGAAGGCTTTGTCTGCCAGTTTTCACCGGCAGAGGAATTTGCTCCGGCCCAGTCCAACATGCACTCGTCCTCACTGTTTTCCCATGATGCGTTGACTGGTCTGCCGGACAGGCCCTCATTCCAGCAGCATTTATCACTGTGTATCAGTCAGGCTCGGGCAGAACGGGCTCAGGTCGGGCTGCTCTATATCGACATTGACCACTTTAAACGGGTAAACCGAATGCTCGGGCCCGGTGTTGGTGATGAACTGCTCTGCTGCATCACGGGTCTGCTGCAGCAATGTGCTAAAGCAGAAAACATTAACTTTGTTGCCCGGCTCAGCGGCGATGAATTTGCCATTATCATTCCCCCGCCCGGAGACGGTTCCAAATCGGAACAACTTGCTGCGCGGATTCTGCACACATTCCAAAACCCGATAAATATTAAATCCCGTGATATCTTTGTCACCCCAAGCATCGGTATCAGCTTGTATCCCGATGACGGCAATACCCCGCCGGAACTGCTGCGCAACGCCGACACTGCCATGGAAATTGTCAAGGCCAAGGGCGGCAACAACAGCGGCCGCTGGGACAGCAGCATGGATACCCAGGCCGTGCAGAATCTTCATCTGGAAAATGACCTGCGCAAGGCCGTGGCCG
>CAZQKF010000161.1:0-5499 GCA_964593645.1 uncultured Desulfobulbus sp. | reverse complement strand
ATGTTTGACTGTGTGATGCCCACCCGCAACGCTCGTAATGGAATGCTCTTTACTTCGCGTGGCAGAGTTGTTATAAAAAATAGTTCCAATAGGGAGGATCACCGGCCGCTGGATGAGCAATGTAACTGCTACACTTGCCGCAATTACTCCCGAGCCTATCTGCGGCACCTCTTTCAGAGCCGTGAGATATTGGCCTATCAGCTCAACAGTATTCATAATCTGCATTACTACTGTACGCTGATGGCCGACATACGCAAGGCTATTGCTGAGGATCGTTTCAAGGCCTTTCGCACAAACTTTTATGAACAGCGGGCAGTCCCGCATCAGGAAAAATAAATACCTGGAGGAAATATCCAATGACTGGAATTGCATATGCAGCAGGAGGAGCGGCACCTGGTGGAGCAGCAGGCGGTATTGCTTCATTTGTCCCCTTAATTCTCATCTTTGTTGTCTTTTACTTTCTGCTCATCAGGCCCCAGCAGAAAAAGGCAAAACAGCACCAACAATTTCTCAATGAATTGAAAAGAGGTGCCAAGGTCGTCACCAGCGGCGGTATCCACGGCCGGATTACCGGTCTGACCGATGCCACAGTGACCATGGAAATTGCCGATGGCGTAAAAATCAAGGTCAACCGCGGCTCCATTATGACCACAACCGCAGATGCTGAAAAGCTGGCATCCGCACCGGCTAAAGGCGGCGGTTGAGGAATCGGCGGCTGCTGATCTTCATCGTGTATGAAGCAAAAAAAGGCCCCTGGCGCAAACGCGTCAGGGGCCTTTTTTATGTGGCTCAATACAATAGCTGAGAATCAGGGAACCAGATGTTCCTTTTGTAAATCCTTTACAAAAAGCTTTGTCAGGCCGGTATAGTATTTCTTTGTCATTTCAGGATTCACAGCAGCAGAACGACCGATCCAGATCAGCTTGCCTTTTGCCGCATCGTAGAGTCCTGTTTCCAGGGTCACAGTCTGCGTGTCAAAGGTCTGGGCCGGCATGTAAACGTAGTTGTATACCATGGGATAATAACTGTACAGACCTCCGTAATAGCCCGGGTCGACAATGGTAGCACCGATTGCCGGAAAATACTCGCTCTGCTCCTTGGAGCCGATAACATGGGTGACCAGCACAAAGGCGGCATCGGCCTGTTGCATCACCGCTTTAATCGCTGCCTCGGTAGGTTCCACACCGTCATCATCATACACATGGCTGGAAACAGCGTCCACACCAACAGCCTTCAAGTTTGCCGTAAGGCTGTCTTCAAAAATACGACGATGGGTATCATTGCGGGCAATGCCCACCACCAGCACCTTACCGGTGATCATTCCACTGAAGCCGCTGTCTTTCCAGGATCCGGTCATCTTATTTGCGCTTCCGCATCCTGCAAGGAGAAGGGCCAGGATGTACACCAAAACTACAGTATATTTTTTCATAAAAAAACTCCGTAAAAAAGTTGTCCGACGTCTATGCTACCGTATAATAGCGTTGTCCGGCACAGGCCCGACAAATGGTTTTACCATTTTGTTCTACTTCACGGCAATCCTGGACATAATCACCGCATTCATCGCACTGGATGCGGCGCAAAGGCCGACCGGGCATATCGCATTCCGGGATATTGGCCTGCACGTCCTGAAAGGCAAACAGCTCCTCTTCGGGCATAACCTTATAGGCTTCCAGCTGCTGCTGATACTTGTTGGCCAGGGCAGGATAATATTTTTTAGACAGCTCCCGGGACTCTTCCCGGGCCGTAATGCGTACGGCCTTACCAGTCTCCAGGTTGACAAAGGTGGCAGCCATGATACCGAAATCCATCCAGCGCATGGAGCGTTTTCCCAAGCTGCAGCCGGTCACCGACTGAATGGCATCGGTGGCACAGCGGTCAATCTCCACCAGCACATACAATTTTTTGCGGTCTGCACCCTTGGGATCATCAATACCGATCCGCTCAAGGCCCAGCATGGACATGCGCACGCCGATCACCTGGCCGGCACAGATATGACCGTGAATTTTCGTCGAAATATCAAGTAGGTTTTCAAAAGAGTCCATGGTAATTAAGATAAAAGATTAAAGGTTTGTGAACTATCATTACGGCCGACACACCAACCGTAAACCGTAAACCGTAAACCGTAAACCGTTTTTCTCAATGCATGGCAACCCGGTTATCGCGAATCTCAACGGGCAGCGGGCGGGTAATTGAGGCAAACAACTCCTGGCAAAATCCGCAGGAATCGCATTTATTGTCGCACATGGACAGCATGTCGGCAAAGTTAAAAGAGAGTGAGCTGTTGTCCACATAGAGGCTCGGGGCCAGCCACTGCAGGGTGTCGAGCATATCCAGCAGGTTGCCGTCATACTGCCGGACGCTGTAGGCGGAAATAACCCGCTGCAGGAAACCACTGCCCAAAGTGCGGCCGCAGAGTTTGATGGTATCAACGTGGCACAGGTACAGATCAATATCCTCGGGCCGGATAAAGGGGGACCGCAGGATACGATAAGGCTGCTTATCCACCATCCGCATGCAGCCCAGTTCTTTATTGAGCAGATAGGTGCAATCCCGGCCCTCGTGGTTAGCCAGCGCAATATAGGCGTCATGGGAAAGCTTAAACGGACAGCGATCCAGACATCCCTCATTGGCCAGCAACTCAAGTTTGAGATCAGGAAAGCTCTCCCGGCACCTGCGTACCATGTCTGCCAGCCGGTCAAAATCGCGGTTCAGGGAACGATCCAGAACGATCTTTCCCGGCAGCTTGAACCGGGTTTCACCGATATACTCAAGCTGCATCTCAACCTTGGCATGGGAGTCAAGCAGGGAGTTGATACCGGGCACGGCCTCCAGCGTTGCCACCAGCTCCGGTGCTTCATCGGAGAGCAGCTGCAGCAGGTACTGATCGCAGTAGATAATACCGTTAATCACCCCGTGGTTTGCACATTGATCCAGTGCATCAATAACCGATTTCAGATTGCTGCGGTCAGTGAACAGGGCCGGACCGTAAAACCGGCTATTGAGCAGCGCATATTTACGCGGGCCCTCCAGTCGCTCAAGCAGTTCAATGGGCCGGTCATGGATATCCTGGGTTTCCAGCTGAATACGGTTGTCAAGGCGACGCCCGGCCATCAGGGAAAACTGAACGCAGTCAATCTCCGGGCCGCAGTTCTTTAAAAACTCCACATACTGCTCTTCGGGTAAAAAAGGTACATCCAGTGCAGGTTTCATGACATGCTCAGTTGTTTGCGCAGAATTGAATGAATTTCCGGTGCCTTCAGCACGGGATCGGTCTCGATCATAACCCGATTGCCCGGGTTAGCCCTGGCGGTCACGCTGCCGTCTTCCGTTTGCATGGAGGTTACAGTACAAACCTCCGGAGCCAGTGCACGTCCCAGATATTCCACCTGATCGCCGGTCTCCAGCACGTTACGCGCTTCAATGAGTAGCGGCTGATTTTCCCGGACAATACCCACCGGGGCAAAAGGCTGATCTGTTCTCATTGTATCATACAACATGTCCTCAGATGAAGGGGGGGCATCAAAAAAGTTTTCCGTCTGTCCACGGGTACCGATCTTCTTTATTTCGTTGGCAAAAGCCTGCGGCAGTACAATTTTTTGTATGGATTCTCCCAAAAAAAGTTGTTCCTCGATATAATCAAGGGCGGCTCGATACACCCGGACAACCGCTCCCACATACCCCATGGATTTCATCCTCCCTTCAATCTTTATCGAATCTGCTCCGGCAGCAACCAGCTCGGGCAGCCGCGGCAGCAGACAGAGGTCGCGCGAGTTAAAGATATAGGTGCCCCGCTCGTCCTCCTCCACCGGGAAATACTGGCCCGGTCGTTTCTCTTCGACGATTTTATACGAGTAGCGGCAGGGATGGGCGCAGTCACCATGGTTGGCATCACGGCCCGTGAAATAATTAGACAGCATACAGCGGCCGGAATAGGAGATGCACAGAGCGCCATGGACAAAAATCTCAAGGTCGATATCCGTGGCCCGGCGAATTTCGGTAATTTCAGCAAGTCCCATTTCCCGGGCCAGATTTAAACGGCAGACACCCTCCGCCGCCCAGAAGCAGGCACTGGCGGAATTGGTGATATTGGCCTGGGTGGAAAGGTGGAGAGGCATGTTCGGCACCACCTTACGGCAGGTGAATACGATCCCGGGATCAGCCACGATAAGTGCATCCGCACCCGCATCTTCCAGAAAGAGCAGGTACTCTTCCAGTCCTTCAAGATCCCTGTTATGGGCAAAAATATTGGTGGTTATATAAACCTTCACGCCGCGATCATGGGCGTAGGCAACCGCCTCACGGATCCCCTGATCATCAAAATTCCCGGCCCTGGCCCGCAGTCTGTACTGTTTGCCGCCCAGATACACGGCATCGGCCCCGTAATGGACAGCGGTAATCAACTTTTCCATGCTGCCGGCCGGGGCAAGAAGCTCTGGTATTATTTTCTCGTGTTTACTGCTAGTTTCAATCATCTGCTCTTCTCAGGAGGTAATTATTTTTAAATTCGGTGTTGACCACTCAGCAAGTGCGATTTACATTGATAAATTATAGGTATAAAAAATACAGTCCACTTGGTACGCGCGATTTATACATAATTTTACTATTCAAGGCTGCTCAATGCTTCCCTTTTCAGGAGAAGGCAACCTTGCAGGGAGCTTTACATGTTGAAAAAAAATTACACCAAGACAAAACAGAAATGCCGGGTCACCTTTAAATACCCCAACCCGGAGCAGGCCGACTCCGCCGTATTAGCCGGTGAGTTCAACAACTGGTCTTTAACCAAGACCCCTATGAAAAAGCTGAAAAACGGGACATTTTCGGTCACCGTTTCGCTGACAGCAGGCCACTCCTATCGGTTTCGCTATGTACTGGACGGCAATATCTGGCTCAATGACCCGGAAGCAGACAGCTATGCGGCCAATGACTTTGGTGAGGACAATTCGGTGGTGGTTGTTTAGGCAGCCTCAACTCAGCAACACCAGCAGCCAGACGACAACGCCATGGACAAGGGCCAGGGACACGGCTGCCGAGCCAAGATCCTTGGCCCTGCCCGACAGCTCATGATGCTCTGTGCCCACCCGGTCAACAACGGCCTCCAGGGCGGAGTTCAGCAGTTCCACAATGAGCAGCAGAATCAAACTGCCCAGCAGCAACGCCCTTTCCAGCCCGCTCTGTCCCAGCCATAGCCCCAAAGGGGCTAGCAAGGCGCAGAGCAGCAGCTCCTGGCGAAAGGCCTGCTCATGGGCGTAGGCCGCTCTGAACCCAAGCGCTGAACAGCGTACAGCCCGCACGATACGGCTGATGCCTGTTCCATTTGGTTTTTTATTGTCCATCATCTTTGACGTTTCCCCGCAAATATTTCTCCCTTCCCGTCCAGAGTTAGCATGGATAATGTATAACGAGGGGCAAGAAAAGAATAAAGCCCACAAACACAGCCCTGCTCAGTTCGACCTGGGGACAAACCTGCTGCCATACCGGCAGATCTGTGTACTGTTGAGC
>CAZQKF010000160.1:0-5510 GCA_964593645.1 uncultured Desulfobulbus sp. | reverse complement strand
GGCCTGAATTACGACGTGCTCTCCACCTGCAGAGAACACGGCCGACGGCAGAGTATTGTCCTGGTGGACAGCATGGGCGAGCTGGCCGATCTGTATTCGGCGGCTGATTTTGTTTTCTGCGGCGGCAGCCTGGTGGATAAGGGCGGCCATAATATTATGGAGCCGATTCGTCTGCTGAGGCCGGTGTATTTCGGGCCGTACATGAAAGATTTTCGGGATGCCGTGGAACTTGTGCTGGCGGCCGGTGCCGGGGTTCAGGTGGAGAACGCAGATGAGCTGGCCGAATGTCTGGCGGCGCATATCCGTGCTCCTAAGCAGTATAAGCAGCTATGCCTTGCTGCGGCCGGACTTGCTGAATCTCAGCAGGGTGCGGTGCAGCACCAGGCCGAAATGGTTATGGAGCAGTTGGCTGTCTGATAGACATGAAATGATTTTTTACTTTTATAATCTACAAAATATTTCTCTATGAAAGCATTAATTGCGCTTGAAGACGGCACGGTGTTGACTGGCCGCTCCTTTACCGGAGCAGGCGAGGCCGTGGGCGAAATCGTTTTTAACACCAGCATGAGCGGCTACCAGGAGATTCTAACCGATCCCTCCTATACCGGCCAGATGGTTACCATGACCTATCCGCTCATCGGTAATTACGGGGTAAACGAGGAAGACATGGAGTCTCTGACTGTTCATCCCCGGGCCTTTCTGATGCGCGAGTACCAGGGCGTGCCCAGTAATTTTCGTTCCAGCGGTACCCTGGCTGAATTTTTGCAAAAGTTTAACGTACTTGGGATTGAAGGGTTTGACACCCGGATGCTGACCCGTATTATCCGTAATCAGGGCGCCATGAAGGCAATTATTTCCACTGAAGACCTTGATGAAGCCTCACTCGTTAAGAAAGCGCAGCAGTGGCCGGGCCTGGTGGGACGGGACATGGTTGCCCGGGTGAGCGTACAGAAGAGTTACGGCTGGACAGCTGACGGCCCGGTAGAGGGAACCATTTTTCCTGATCAAGACAAGAAAGAATTTAAAGTAGTCGCCTTTGATTTCGGTATAAAATTTAATCAGCTGCGTATTTTGAGTGATAAGGGCTGCAGTGTCCTGGTTGTGCCGGCCACGACCACGGCAGAAGAAATTCTGGACATGAACCCGGACGGTATCTTTCTCTCCAATGGGCCCGGTGATCCTGCCGGTGTGGACGGGGTAATTGAGAACATCCGCAGTCTGCTGGGCAAAAAACCGATTTTCGGCATCTGTCTCGGCCACCAGATTTTAGGCCTGGCCTATGGCGGTTCCACTTTTAAATTGAAATTCGGCCATCGGGGCGGCAATCAGCCGGTCAAGGATCTGCAGACCGGCAAGGTGGAGATCACCTCCCAGAACCATGGGTTTTGCGTGGATCCGGACAGCCTGCCCACCTCTGTTGAAGTGACTCATATAAATTTAAACGATAACAGCCTCGAGGGCATGCGTCACACGGAATTTCTTGCATTTTCCGTGCAGTATCACCCGGAACACGCGCCCGGTCCCCACGATGCCATGTATCTTTTTGATCGCTTTATCGCGTTGATGGAAAAATGAAATAAGGTGTCAGCTATCAGCTATAAGCTGTCAGCCATGATCATACCTGAAACCTGAAACCTGATACCTAAGAACTTTTTTATCATGCCAAAACGAACGGACATTAAAAAAATACTTATCATCGGCTCCGGCCCAATCATTATCAGCCAGGCCTGCGAGTTTGATTATTCGGGTGCCCAGGCGGTCAAGGCCCTGAAAGAAGAGGGGTACGAGGTGGTGCTGATCAACTCCAATCCGGCCACCATCATGACCGATCCGGAACTGGCTGACCGTACCTATATTGAGCCTATTACTTCGGAATGTGTGACCAAGGTAATAGAACGTGAGCGTCCCGACGCCTTGCTGCCCACTCTGGGCGGACAGACTGCGCTCAATACTGCCATCAAGGTGGCCGAAGCCGGTGTTTTGGAAAAATACAAGGTGGAGATGCTGGCTGCGGATATCGATGTTATCCGCAAGGCCGAGGGGCGGGAAGAGTTTCGAGACGCCATGGAAAAAATCGGCCTGAATGTGCCGAAATCATTTATTGTTCACACCATTGAAGCGGCCATGGAAGCCGGTGATGCGATCGGGTTTCCGGTTATTGTCCGGCCAAGCTTTACCCTGGGCGGCACCGGTGGTGGAGTCGCCTATAACCGCCAGGAGCTGCATGAGATGTGTACGGCAGGACTCGACCTGTCCATGACCACCGAGGTCATGCTTGAGCGCAGTCTGCTGGGCTGGAAAGAGTATGAGCTCGAGGTCATGCGGGACCGCAATGACAACGTGGTGATCATCTGCTCCATTGAGAATATGGATGCCATGGGCGTGCATACCGGAGATTCCATTACCGTGGCCCCGCAGCAGACCCTGTCGGATCGGGAATACCAGGACATGCGGGACGCAGCCATTGCCATCATTCGCGAAATCGGGGTGGAGACCGGCGGATCTAATGTTCAGTTTGCCGTCAACCCGGCAGACGGCGAGATGATGATCATTGAGATGAACCCCCGGGTGTCCAGGTCATCGGCTCTTGCCTCCAAGGCCACCGGCTTTCCCATTGCCAAGATTGCTGCCAAGCTTGCGGTTGGTTATACCCTGGATGAATTGCAGAATGATATTACCCGGGAAACCTATGCCGCCTTTGAGCCCACTATTGATTACTGTGTGGTCAAAATTCCCCGCTGGACCTTTGAGAAATTTCCCGAGACCGAAGACGTGCTCAGCACGGCCATGAAGTCGGTGGGCGAGACCATGGCCATCGGCCGGACCTTTAAAGAGGCCTTTCAGAAAGGCATGCGCTCTCTTGAGATCGGACGGATGGGATTTGGCTTTGACGGCAAAGAGGAGATGCGGGATCTGCACCAGGATGATTTGGAGCTTGGCCTGACCAAGCCTAACTCCAAGCGGGTATGCTATCTGTTTGAGGCCATGCGGCGCGAAATGTCCATTGAGCGGATTTATGAGCTTAGCTTTATTGATCCCTGGTACCTGACCAATCTGCAGCAGATCGTGAAAATGGGTGGCCAGATCAGGGATCGCGGTTTTGCAGGTCTTGATGCTGATTTTCTCTTTGAAGTCAAACAGTACGGCTTCTCAGATGCCCAGCTGGCCCACCTGACCGGAACATCAGAACAGGATATTCAGCAGTTGCGTAAAGATCGCGGTATTGAACCGGTGTATAAACTGGTGGATACCTGTGCTGCCGAGTTTGAATCCTATACTCCCTATTATTATTCCTGTTATGATCAGGAAAATGAGTCCCGGCCCACGGACAGGAAAAAAATTATCATCCTGGGCGGCGGCCCCAACCGTATCGGTCAGGGTATTGAATTTGACTACTGCTGCGTGCATGCCTCTTTTGCCCTGGAGGAGATCGGAGTGGAGTCGATCATGGTCAATTCCAATCCTGAGACTGTGTCCACGGATTATGATACCTCGGATCGTCTCTACTTTGAGCCCCTGACCCTGGAAGACGTACTCAGCATTATTGAGCGGGAACAACCCGATGGAGTAATTGTTCAGTTCGGCGGCCAGACCCCGCTCAACCTGGCTGTATCACTGGATCAGGCAGGCGTACCCATTATCGGCACTCCGCCCGATGCCATTGACCGGGCCGAAGACCGCAAGCGGTTTCAGCAGCTGCTGCAGAAGCTTGGCCTGCGCCAGCCCGATAACGCCACAGTGCATACCCTGGAAGAGGCACTGGCCGTGGTAGAAGAGATTCGCTATCCCGTTGTCATGCGTCCTTCCTATGTACTGGGCGGCCGTGACATGCGCATTGTCTACAATGAACAGGGCATCCGTGATTTCATGGCCCTGCCCTCTATTGTCGGCAGCGAACATCCCGTACTGCTGGATCAATTTTTAAAGGACGCCATTGAAGTGGATGTGGACGCTGTATCCGACGGCAACATGGCCGTTATCGGCGGCATTATGGAACATATTGAAGAGGCGGGTATCCATTCCGGTGACTCGGCGTGTGTTTTGCCGCCCCATACCCTGTCTGCAGACATGATAGATGAAATCTCTCGGGCCACCAAGGCCATGGCCGGTGAGCTGGGTGTTATCGGTCTGATGAATGTCCAGTACGCAGTCAAGGGCGATGACCTCTACATTTTGGAAGTCAATCCCCGGGCCTCGCGCACAGTCCCTTTTGTCTCCAAGGCTACCGGGGTGCAGTTAGCCAAAATTGCCACCAAGGTGATGATGGGCATGTCCCTGGCGGAACTGGGCTTTACTAAAGAGATTGAGATTAATCACTGGGCAGTGAAAGAGGCAGTCTTCCCCTTTGATCGTTTTGAAAACGTAGACACCCTGCTGGGCCCGGAGATGAAGTCCACCGGTGAGGTCATGGGGATTGATGACAATCTCGGCCTGGCCCTGGCCAAGGCGCAGCAGGCTGCAGGCCAGGATCTGCCCATGTCGGGTGCTGTCTTTATCAGCGTTCGGCACGGGGATAAGGCAAATATGGTGCCGGTGGCGGCATCTCTTGCAGAGCAGGGGTTTTCTTTGCTGGCCACCGGCGGCACTGCTGATAAGCTGGCCGAACACGGGGTGGAATGTGAGCGGGTCAATAAAATTTCCCAGGGCAGACCCCATATCCTGGATAAACTGAAAGACGGGCAGGTGCAGTGGATCATCAACACCTCATCGGGTACCAGAACGACTGAGGACTCCTATTCTATCCGCCGGGCAGCCCTAGTCTATCATATCCCTTATACCACAACGATTACCGGCGCATCTTCCATGACCCAGGCCATTGCCACCCTGGCCAAACAGGATATTGCAGTGAAAACGGTGCAGGAATTTTCAGCAGCCATTGACTAAATAAAAAGAGTTCCTACAGTATTTACTCTCGCATCTTTTGCTGCGGGCTTATATATATCGAACATTGAACAAATACCGGTGCGGAACAGCCCGGCCTAAGTAACTGATTTAAGTGGAGATCGTTTTTTGAATACTTTTTACAAGAATTTGAGCATGTGGCTGGTGATTGGTCTGACCATGATCCTGCTGTTTAATCTGTTCAACACCCCGCAGAATACCCGTACTTCCATGACCTACAGTGAATTCTGGTCAAGCGTGGAGGCTGGCGCTATTAACAAGGTAACCATCCAGGGCGACAAGATTTTAGGCGCCGGCCAGGACGGACGACCCTTTGTGACCGTGACCCCTGATGATACCGAGTTGATCCCCATGCTGCGCAAGTCCGGGGTGGATATCGGCGTCAAGGAGCCGGATAAGGAGTCCCTTTGGATGTCAATTTTTATCTCCTGGTTTCCCATGATCCTGTTGATCGGGGTCTGGATATTTTTCATGCGTCAGATGCAGATGGGCGGCAAGGGCGGAGCGCTCAGCTTCGGCAAGACCCGGGCTAAGCTGCAGGGTGAAGGGGAAGTCAATGTCACCTTTAAGGATGTTGCCGGTATTGACGAGGCCAAGGAAGAGCTGGA
>CAZQKF010000159.1:0-5528 GCA_964593645.1 uncultured Desulfobulbus sp. | reverse complement strand
GAACCCCTGTTTACGGCGTGAGAGGCCGTCGTCCTAACCGCTAGACGATGGGGCCAAGCGGTGCGTCATTTTCTAAAGTATCTGATGGTCTTTGTCAAGGCGCATTAGTGTTTTGGTTTGAAAAAATTAATCGCTGGCTACTGTTGTGCCGAAATCAAATGCCTGTTGAAGGATTGCCGGGTTTGCTGCCACAGCACCACGATGATCCATCCCCCGAATGAGCAGGTCGTCGGTGTAGCTGCAGTCCATTGCATCTAAGGTATAGCGGGCTGTCAGGCGTGCGCCTTCAAATATTCGTTCGCCGCTGGTTGCTGATACGCTGACCAGGTACCCGCGTCGATCCGGATTGTGTCCGATATGCTGCTTCAGGATATATTTTTTGCTCCATAGGGCCTGACAGCGGTCGATGAATATTTTGGTCTGGGCTGTGACGTTGTAAAAATAGATAGGGGAACCGATGACGATTCGGTCAGCTTCGGCAATTTTTGTATAGAGATCCTGCATGTCGTCCTTAAAGACGCAAGTCCCTTTTTTTTCACAGGTGCCACAGCCGATACAGGGCTTGATGTCAAGCCTGGACAGCCTGACAAATTCACATTGGCAATGGGCGGTTTCAATGCCTTGCCGCAGTGCATTGAGTAGCAGTTCCGTGTTGCCGCTTTTTCTGGGACTTCCAAGGAGGAGCAGGGCTTTCATAGTATGAAGTAAAGGACACCTTAAAGTTATTAAGTCAGTATATCCCATGTTTCGTGCCGGAAACCTGGAAATATTTGCTTGTTTACTTTTTTTGCAAAATATTTATGCCTGAATATACATTATTTTTATCCCAAAATTTCAAAAAGATAAACTCTTTGTTTGCTTTTTAACAGTATGTGTATTAATATTTAATATTCTTATGTACTGGGCGCATTGCGCCTTTTTTTGCGTTTAATACTATGTTCGGGGGTAGAAGGCAGGTGCTTTCAAGTATCAAGGATGACCTTCTTAAGGCGGGTAAGAGCGAAGGGTGTATCACGTTTCAACTCCTTAACGAGTTGTTGCCTGAAAAGATAAAAGATCCCGGAGTCATTGAAGAGATTTTTGATTTTCTCGGTGAACACAATATTGAAATTGTGACCGAAGAAGAATCTGGTAAAAAGAAAACTCTTTCCGGTGAAAACTGGACCGGAAAGCATGATCTCGAGGATGATGCTGCAAATGATACCTTACCTAGTTCCGAGGAACATGATTCGGAAGAGACCACTACGACCTACCTCCGGGAGATGGGGCAGTTTGATCTGTTGACCCCTGAGGAGGAGGCAAAGTACTCAAAAGCCATCCGAGAAGGCTTCAACGCTATTATCACCGCTATTCGGATTGATGATTCCGAGACCACGGAGATGAAGATGCTGGTTGAACGCATTGATCTGTGGCAGCGTCGTGATCCTTCCCTGAAGCCAAAAAAACAGCAGCTCAATTACATGCGGCATTGCGTGAAGATTGCCACAAGTAAATATGAGGATAAACGGCAGCTGTTTGAACTCAACACCAAGCTTGAAGCCTATAATCGCTCCATTGAGATAGCAAAGGATGCGATGATCCGGGCCAATCTACGCTTGGTTGTTTCTATTGCCAAACGCTACATGCACCAGGGGTTGACTCTTGCTGATCTCATTCAGGAAGGGAACCTGGGGCTTATGCGGGCAGTTTTTCGCTTTGATTACACCAAAGGCAATAAGTTTTCCACCTACGCTTCCTGGTGGATCAGGCAGGCCATTACTCGGGCGATTCTGGACAAGACCAGGACGATCCGTCTGCCCGTTCATTTTCTGGAACTGCGCAGCCAGTTTTTCAAGGCCTTTTATTCCCTATTGAAAGAACTGGGTCGTGAACCCACCCCGGTTGAAATTGCCGAGATGACGGATCTGCCTATGGATAAGATCCTGGCAATCCTTGAGGCGTCGCGTGAACCAATTTCCCTGGAAACACCGGTTGGAGATGATGATTCCACCCTGGGTGATTTTCTCGAGAATCAGGAGTCGGAATCTCCCTATGACGCAGTTCAGAATCGTGAGCTTGCCAGCCGGGTAACTGATGTATTGTCCACGCTGACTGATCGCGAAGAGAAAATCATTCGTCTGCGTTTCGGCATTGGTGAAAAGGCTGAATATACGCTTGAAGAGATCGGCAAACAGTTTAATGTCTCGCGTGAGCGTATTCGTCAGATCGAGAAAAAAGCATTGAACAGGCTGCGCCATTCAAGCCGTCGTGAAAAATTACGATTTTTCCTTGATTAAGCAATAGAAAAATCATTACTGTCTCTTTTTCCCTGGAAGAGACTCTCCTATTTATTCTATCCCACTGAACTTTCATGGACTCATTTATAGAACAGGCTGGTCTTGGCGATATTCTGGCTAAGGTCAGGGCTGAAGAACGTCTTTCACTGGATGACGGTAAACGTCTTTTTGAATGTCCCAATATTCTTGCTGTCGGCTATCTTGCCAATATTGTTCGCGAGCGCAAGAACGGCAATAAGGCGTATTTCATTTATAATCAGCATATTAACTACTCAAACGTCTGCACCAACCTGTGCAAGTTCTGTGCGTTTGGTAAGGAAAAAGGCCATGATCAGGCCTATGAAATGACCATTGAGGATATTAAAGAAAAGGTTCGTGAACGGTTGGATGAACCCATTACTGAGATCCACATGGTCGGCGGTATCCATCCTGATCTCCCGTATTCTTATTATCTTGATGCCCTGCGCGGTATTAAAGAAGTCCGTCCGGATGTCCATATCCAGGCCTTTACCTGTGTAGAAATTCAGCATCTGGCCGACCTTGCCGAAAAATCAGTAGGCGATACCCTTGATGAGTTGAAAGAGGCTGGACTCGGCTCTATCCCCGGCGGTGGCGCAGAGGTGTTCAGTCCACGCATTCGTGAGATTACCTGTGAACGCAAGCTGGACGGTGAAGGTTGGCTGCGGGTGACGAAAACTGCGCATCGGCATGGCCTGCACACCAATGCAACTCTGCTGTACGGACATATTGAGACTATTGACGAGCGCCTGGAGCATCTGGATGCCCTGCGCACCACACAGGATGAAACAGGTGGTTTCCTGGCCTATATACCTTTGGCCTTTCACCCCAAAAATACCGAGATGTCTGAACATTCCCGTACCACCGGTATTGATGATTTGAAAAATATTGCGGTGGCTCGGCTGATGCTGGATAACTTTCCGCATATCAAAGCCTACTGGGTTATGATCGGTCCTAAGCTTGCCCAGGTGGCTTTGTCCTTTGGCGCCGATGATATGGACGGCACCGTCAAAGAGGAAATTATCACCCATATGGCAGGCGGTGAAAGTGAGCAGGCCCTTGGTCACAAGACCTTGATCAAGCTGATCAAAGAGGCTGGCCGTGAACCGGTCGAGCGCGACACACTCTATAAGGTTCTTGAAACATTTTAATCAGGATATTATCCCATATCCAATTCAATCGATTTTTTGGGTTTGTATTTCTTGTTTTTAAGACAGGGATTTCGAAGTAAGGCACTACATTATGCAGGAATTAATTGATCGAGTTGTTGCAGGCAGCCGTATAACAGGAGACGAATTCCTTCGTCTTGATCGTGATGCGGATCTTTATCAGCTGGGATTTATGGCTGATGCAATCCGCAAAAACAAACACCCTGAACCAGTGGTCACCTATGTGATTGATCGCAATATCAATTACACGGATATCTGTATATCCGCCTGTAAGTTTTGCGCTTTTTTCAAGGCACCTGAAGACCCGCAGGGCAGCATGCTCACCAAAGAGGAACTGCTGACCAAGATTCGTGAAACCCAGTATTTAGGTGGAACCCAAATACTGCTGCAAGGCGGCCTCCATCCGGATGAACCTCTTGAGTTTTATGAAGAAATGCTTCGGTTCATGAAGGAGACCGGTATTCATGTCCATGGTTTTTCTCCGCCTGAGATATGTCATTTTGCTGAAATTTCCTGTCTTTCCATTAAAGATGTGTTGCAGCGGTTGATGGCCGCCGGCCTGGACTCCATGCCCGGCGGCGGAGCCGAGATTCTAACTGACCGGGTTCGCGACATGCTGGCTCCACGCAAGTGTTCCGCGGATCGTTGGATTGCTGTGATGGAAGAAGCCCATAATTTGGGTATGCGTACTACGGCCACCATGATGTTTGGCCATGTGGAAACCATTGAAGAACGTCTGGAGCATTTGCAGCGTCTGCGCGACCTGCAGGATCGAACCGGCGGCTTTACCGCCTTTATTCCCTGGCCTTTTCAACCTGACAACACTGCTCTTGCTGCAGCAATACCCATTGAGAAAACTACTGGTTTTGCCTATTTGCGGATGCTGGCCTTAAGCAGAATCTTTCTGGATAATTTTGATAATATTCAGGCATCCTGGGTTACCCAGGGGCCGAAAATTGCCCAGGTTTCCCTGTTTTTTGGTGCCAATGATTTCGGATCAACCATGATCGAGGAAAATGTTGTTGCCGCTGCAGGTGTTCATTTTCGTCTCACCGAAGATGAAATTAAACGCCTGGTGACCGATGCAGGTTTTGAACCCCGGCAACGGTTGATGGATTATTCCCCGGCACAATAATCCTGTGCAGTCTCCTGTAGTTCTTCATCGGGCGCCCTGGGTACTGCCTGGCCGCCAATCTCCAATCAGTGATGGTGGTGTTGCCGTACGATCCGGCAGAATTATTGCTGTTGGGCCGTATAGCGAACTGAGCACTAATTTAGCCGGTGCGGTCTGTGTTGATCATCCCGGTACTGTCCTGCTGCCTGCACTTATCAATGCACATACACATCTGGAACTCTCTCATTTAGCTCATCTCACACAGCAGCCCATGCCTGCAACCTTTACCGGTTGGATTGAAAATATGCTCAATGAGCGGGCAAAGGCCGGTTGTGTTGGTGAGGTTGTAGAACAGGCAGCATGTGACGCTCTGGCAGGACAGCAGCGTGAGGGTGTAATCGCTGTTGCTGATATTTCAAATACAGGGATAACTCGCAAGCTGGATTCTGAATTTTCCGGAATTGTCCTCTGTTTTAAAGAATATCTCGGGCTCAAGGTATCAGAGCTTACCCCGGCACTACAGAAATTAAAAAATGAGGCAGATGCCGACCTGTGTACTGCCCATGCCCCATATTCCACCCATGCAGATTTAGTCTGTGCGCTCAAGGAACGTGCAGCAGCAAGGGAGCATGTGTTTCCCCTCCATGTGGCGGAACCCGCTGCTGAATCGGAAATGATGAGCCGGGGCAGGGGAGAGATCCCTGATTTTCTCAAACGGCGAGGGGGCTGGGATGACTCTTTTCAGGCAACCGGAATTGACAACAGCGGCGCTGTGCAGTACTTACATCAGCTTGGTGTACTAGATAACAAGACCATGTGCGTTCACTGCATCCATGTAACAGACCAGGAGATGGATCTGCTGGTAGCCTGCGGGAGCAGAGTATGCCTCTGTCCCGGTAGCAATAGATATCTAGGAGTGGGCAGGGCGCCGGTACTAAAATATCTAGCTAA
>CAZQKF010000158.1:0-5564 GCA_964593645.1 uncultured Desulfobulbus sp. | reverse complement strand
GGTAAGGAGCGATCGTGCAAAGAGGCGACACCTGTGACCGCTTACGATGGTACAGGCGTGAAATGAATAAAAATTCATTTAAGCTTGAATTCCTATCAAGTCAGTATCTTTATGAATTTCTGAATTAAATTTTGTTTTCCAGTGGGTTTTTTTCTCTTTTTCGTGTAAAGAGAATCTGGCTTTGAGCATTTATATCTGCTGGTGCCGGTTTGGTAGCGTACGATATGTCGATTCAATATTTTTTTGTTGTGTAATTAATAAGGAGTGACTCTATGAAGATTGCGGTCATGAAAGAAATCCATACAGGGGAAAAACGTGTTCCTCTGATACCCCCTACAGTGGATAAGCTGGTTAAGCTTGGCGCTCAGGTGGAAGTCGAATCAGGGCTTGGCCTGACCTGCCGGTATGAAGATGCCGACTATGAGAAAGTCGGAGCAAGCATCGGCAGCTCCCGTGAGGATATGCTTGCCTCAGCAGATATGGTTCTGCGTCTGCGCAAGCCGCCCATGGATGAGATTGAGTCCATGAAAAAGGGATGTGTCCATGTCAGTTACCTGGATCCCTTTAATGAGGTTGAACTCGTTGATAAGCTTAAAGAGGCCGGGATTTCTGCTGTCAGCCTGGAGATGATTCCCCGGACAACAGTTGCCCAGAAAATGGACGTACTCTCCTCCCAGGCCAACCTGGGCGGCTATGTCTCGGTTGTCCTCGGGGCTGAGCACCTGGATAAAGTTTTTCCGATGATGACTACTCCGGCGGGTACCATCAAACCGTCCCGGGTTTTTATTATTGGAGTCGGCGTTGCCGGTCTGCAGGCTATCGCTACTGCCCGGCGCCTTGGTGCCCGGGTTGAAGCCTTTGATACCCGCCCGGTTGTGGAAGAGCAGGTTAAATCCCTTGGTGCTAAATTTGTCAAAGTCGATCTGGGGGAAACCGGCCAGACCAAAGACGGATATGCCAAGGAACTGACCCCGGAACAAATGGCCAAGCAGAAGGAAGAGATGGCCAAGGCCTGTTCCAATGCAGATGTCGTTATTACCACGGCTCAGCTGTTCGGCCGGCCGGCACCACGCATTGTTGACCGGGCAATGATGGCCAGCATGCGGCCGGGTTCCGTGATCATTGACATGGCCGTTGAAACCGGCGGCAATGTTGAAGGTTCGGAAGTGGACAAGATCGTTGAAATTGAAGGGGTCAAGGTGATAGGGCTCGGCAATCTGCCGGGACAGGTGGCTGAGACCGCCAGCCAGATGTACTCATCCAATCTTGGCAACTTTGTCGATCATTTCTGGGACAAGGAGGCCAAGGTCTTTACCATGAACCGGGAAGACGAGATCATGCAGGGTGCCTTGATCACCCATAACGGTGAAATTGTCAGTGAGATGTATAAAAGCATCATGAATAAGTAAAAGAGGATTGAGATGGAACCGGTATATTTAACCTTTGTTTTTGTGTTGGCAATCTTTCTGGGCTTTGAGCTCATTTCCAAGGTGCCGTCCACCCTGCATACTCCGCTCATGTCCGGATCAAATGCAATTTCAGGTATCACACTGATCGGTGCGCTGGCCTCCCTGCATTCGGATAATCATGCGTTTACGATTGTTCTGGGTACGCTGGCTGTTACCTTTGCCACTATCAACGTGGTTGGTGGCTATATGGTCACCAATCGGATGCTGGAAATGTTTAAGAAAAAAGATGAAGGAGGTACAAAATGAGCCCTCTTTTTATCAACTTTGCCTATGTTGTTTCGGCGGCGTTGTTCATTTTCGGCCTGAAAATGCTCAGCTCCCCGGCATCGGCCCGGCGCGGTAATCTCTTGTCTGCCCTGGGTATGTTTCTTGCCATTGTTGTTACTCTGATGGCCCAGGGACTCGATTATAAATGGATTCTTCTGGGTATGGCCATTGGAACCGGCGTCGGCGCATTTGTCGCCATGCGGGTGGAGATGACATCCATGCCCGAGATGGTTGCCCTGTTCAACGGATTCGGCGGTATTTCCAGTCTGCTGCTGGCCTGGGCTGAATACCACCAGAACCCTGAGATGTCCGTGTTCATAGCTATTGTGGCCTTTCTGTCCGCCTTTATCGGCGGGGTGACCTTTACCGGTTCCATGGTTGCCTTTGGTAAACTGTCGGGCAAGATTACCCAGAAGGCGGTTATCTTCAAAGGACAGCATATTGTTAACGCCCTGATTCTGGCAACTGCTGTTGGCGCGGCAGTCCTGTTCTGCATGAATCCTCATACAGGTACAGGCTATGCGTTGTTTATCTTGATTGTCCTGGTGGCGCTTGGTTTCGGTGTAACGTCGACTATCCCCATCGGTGGCGCAGACATGCCGGTTGTTATTTCCCTCTTAAACAGTTATTCCGGTATTGCCGCCTGTGCGGCCGGTTTTGTTATCTCCAATAATATCCTGATCGTCGCCGGTGCCCTTGTCGGTGCCTCAGGTATGATTTTGACCAACATTATGTGCAAGGCCATGAACCGGTCTCTGTCCAATGTTTTGTTCTCAGGATTCGGCACCAAAACTGTCGGCCAGGGGGACGGAGACGGACCCCAGGGCGAGATTCGTCCTGCTACGGCAGAGGATGTCTTTTATATCCTTGAGGCAGCTGATTCTGTTGTCTTTGTTCCCGGCTATGGCCTGGCAGTTGCCCAGGCACAGCATGTGGTCAAGGAACTCGGAGATCTGTTGGAGGCCAATGACACTGAAGTCTCCTATGCCATTCATCCTGTTGCCGGCCGTATGCCCGGCCACATGAATGTTCTGCTGGCAGAGGCCAATGTCCCCTATGATCAGCTTGTAGAAATGGATGATATTAACCCGCGCATGGATACGGTTGATGTGTGCGTGGTTATCGGCGCCAATGACGTTGTGAACCCGGCGGCCCTTGACGATGAATCAAGCCCGATTTATGGTATGCCTATTATCGAAACTCAGCGAGCCCGAACAGTGATTGTTTTGAAACGATCCATGAATCCCGGCTTTGCCGGAATTCAGAATGCCCTGTTCTTTGCTGAAAATGCCCGGATGTACTTTGGTGATGCCAAGGCCTCCATCCAGGCTCTAGTTGCCGAATTTAAGGACTGATATAGTCGTACCGGGATACCGGTAATTTATATTGGTGATTTTTATTGATGTTTCCGGGAATATTTTCGGAAACAGTCCACTCTTTAACAGGCCTGCAGCCGTCTCAAATCAGTGCGGCGGCTGCAACTTTGCATGTAGAGGGAAAAATGACAAAGTATTGCGGTTCGAAAAAATGTTCCACCTGGATCCCCGTGGTTCTTGTAGTCTATTTCATAATGAATTTTCGGGTCGAAGCAGGCATTGCTACACCCTTTGAAAGGGCGCTGGATGGGTTGGTCGGCGGGGTGGTTCTTATGACCCTGCTCTATATCGGTGCACGGTTTTTCAAGATTATAAATCCTGCCGGCAGCAAAGATCCGCTGGCCTGCTATGAGGATGACGATACCTGATTTGTGGTTTATTGTATTTTCCTGTGGCCGGTTATGAGGAGAATGCTCTGCTTCAGGTGCGTTACTAAGGCAGGGTAGTCTGTATCCGTGTCGAGTTTTTTTCCGTGCTGTTCTATGGTATAGGCAGTATCAGCCAGTTCAAATAATCCCAGGTTGAGCAATGCGCCCTTGATCGTATGCCCTGCAATGGCCAGGGAACCTGGGTCGCCTTCTGAAAGTTTGTCTTCGAGATTTGCCAGATGACGTTCAAGGGTTGTCAGGAAACCCGGCAGAATTGTGTTAATCTTATCCTCACTGAGCAGGTAGGAGCGTTTCATGTGTTCCTGGATAACCTGCATATACGTTTCTTTGTCCATAGGGATTCTCTCACCTGTGTTCTTTGTGCACTCTTTTTTCTTATTGTATGTTTTTTCATCCCGCTGTCCAATGATTTTTCATAAGACATGACATCTCTTATCCAGCAGTTTATCCAGGCGTTGATCGGTACCTGCAGGATAACACAGGGAAGTGTACTGGTGGTTGCGGTGTCCGGTGGTCCGGATTCCATGGCCCTACTGCACTTGCTGGCAGGTGTGCAGCAGCAGTTTGAACTAGATCTGACCACTGTCTGGGTGGATCATGGGCTGCGGCCCGGTGAGGCTGAAGGCGAGGGTGAAGTAACGGCTGCAGCTGCAGCACGATTAAATATTCCCTTTATGACCTGTCGGGTGGATGCTGCCGCCCTTGCCGAAAAAAAGCATCTTTCCCTGGAACATGCTGCCAGAAATCTACGCTATGAAGCCTTGCGGCAGGTTGCCCGGGACAGGAAGGCAGACTGTATTGCCGTGGCGCACACAGCAGATGACCAGGCCGAAGAGATCTTGCTGCGCCTGCTGCGCGGTAGCGGACGTAAAGGGATTTCCGGGATGAATATGCAAAGCGGCGATTTGATCCGACCTCTTCTGCAGACGGACAAGAACATATTGGTAGACTGGCTACAGCAAGAGAACATTCCATTCTGTGTCGACTCCTCCAACACCGACCTGAAGTTTCTCCGTAATCGGGTTCGACATCAGCTGCTCCCTTTTTTAGAAGAAAATTTTGCTGCAGGTATCCGAAAATCCCTACGCAAAACAGCAGACAGCCTGACCGTTGACGAAACCCTGCTGGCAGAGTTGAGCAAAGCAGCCTTTGCTGATGTTGTTCGGGATCCTGCTGTCGGCCGAGGGACAGCAAAAATCATGCAGCTCCTGCGACAGCCTTTTTGTGCACTTCATCCCGCACTACAGCGCAGGGTGGTAGAACACCTGCTTTGGCAGGTGGGCAGCCGGGCCGGGTATGATCACATCCTTCTTGTCATCAAAGCTGCCGTTACCGGCAGAAACCACAGCGAATTACACCTGACCCAGGGCCTGAGGGTGGGGGTCTTTCGTGACTATCTTGAATTTTCCCATCCTGTTGGCCGAAAACCCTGGCGTGGACGTTTGGGAGAAATTGAAAAAGAGTAAATTGTATAAGAGGTTGGGATTATATCTGGCATGCAGGATGTATGATCCTGTCGCAAGGGGGGGCTTCATTTGGGAAAGATTAATGCGGCTGAGGTGTCGTTTAGCGCATCGCAGAGAAATCTGTTTGTCAAATCCGCAAATATTTCTTCAGGCCGGCCATTTTCGTCAAACCAGAGGGGGAAGATCTCCGAATATGATCTCCGGTCTGCTGTCAGCCACATAAACAGGCAGCCAGTAAACAAAGAAGCAAAGTGTTTTTCAGCACATTAGACCCCTTATTGCCCGGCAGCCTGTTTTAAGGGGGGGCGAGTACGACCAATGATTACTACCTCATGGGGGCCTCATGTACATGCTGATTCTGCTAACGTGTATTTTTACCAGCAACCTGATTTTTTTGCAAGAGGGTGATTACGCCAGACAACTTGAACAAAGAGCGTTTTATCCTTCGTCCCGCCCAGAAAATACCCCTGAATTTCATTTAGCCCCAAAAAACTGCACTGCAAACCAATGTTCGTTAACAGGAGCGGGATGGAGGATAAAATGTTGTTGGACGAAGCCGCTATCGCGGCAGACATTCCTGGTAAAATTTCATTTTCC
>CAZQKF010000157.1:0-5564 GCA_964593645.1 uncultured Desulfobulbus sp. | reverse complement strand
CCGACGGAATGCGCATTGACGTGGCCACGGCCCGGCTGGAATATTACGAATACCCGGCAGCCATGCCCACGGTTGAGTTGAGTTCCGTAAAATTAGACCTGTACCGCCGAGATTTCACTATCAATGCCATGGCTGTGCAGCTCAATCCGGAACGGTTCGGTACCCTGGTGGATTTTTTCAACTCACAGAACGATCTCAAGGAACGAAGAATCAGGGTGCTGCATAACTTGAGTTTTGTTGAAGACCCTACCCGAATTTTCCGGGCCATCCGCTTTGAGCAGCGTCTTGATTTCAGGATCACCCGCCATGCTGAAAAGTTGATCAAAAATGCCGTACGCATGCACATGTTTGACCGGTTTTCCGGGCCCCGTTTTTTTACGGAGCTGAAAATCATCCTGTCGGAAGACCATCCCCTGGCTTCCCTGCGCCGGATGGCCTATTTCAAGATGTTTCCCTTTCTCTGGCCGGATCTGCGCCCTAACTTGAAGATCGACCGCAGGTTTATCCACGTCATTACCCAGGCAGAACGCTCTGTTTCCTGGTTCAAACTGCTCTATCTCCAGGAAAAATGTGAACCATGGGTGGTCTACCTGCTGGCAATTTTCAGCCGATCCAAAGTACAGCAGCTCCTTAATTTCTGCGACCGTTTTGAGCTCCCTGAAAAACAACGCAAGCTACTGGTTCGCCAGAAAACCGAGGTGGAACGTATTGCCCATGATATGCTGCAACGCCCCTTTATGCAGCCCAGTGAAATTTACTGGCTACTGTGCGAACTGGAAAACGAGGGATTGCTCTACCTGATGACCATTGCACGAAAAAAATATATTCAACGGGATGTCTCCCGCTACGTGACCAGGCTGCGCAATACCAACCTCCTGATTCGAGGACAGGATCTGCAGAAACTGGGCTATTCCCCCGGGCCGAACTTCCGTACCATGCTCAACCATGTACTTGAAGCCCAGCTTAACGGTCAGGTTGCATCCAAGGAAAACGCCATTGCCCTTGTTCAACAAAAATATCCCCTGGAGCATCCAGTATAATTCCGCTCGCTTTTTTTCAATTTGTTCTTATTGTTTTCAATTTAGTGACAACAAACATGCAGACAACCCTGCCCACTTAAACTTTATACGCAGCGTTTTATGGATATTAACCACTTTATACAGCAGCTGGTCATTTTGGCCCCGCCCTTTCTCTTTGCCCTGACCTTCCACGAACTGGCCCACGGCTATGTGGCCTGGAACCTGGGCGACCCCACGGCAAAAAATGCGGGTCGCCTGACCATGAACCCGCTCAAGCATCTTGATCCGCTGGGCGTGATTGCCTTTATCATCATGAAAATCGGCTGGGCCAAACCGGTACCGGTAGATCCCAGATATTTTAAAGATCCGCAAAAGGGAATGTTGCTGGTGGCTCTGGCCGGGCCAGCAGCCAATGTTGTTACGGCAATCGCCAGCGCGGTGCTGGTCAAGCTGCTCATCGCCATGCCGATCATCCCGATCTTTATCTTAAAACCGATGGTCGGCATGCTGGTGGCATCAGTCTGGATCAACATCATGCTGGCCGTGTTCAACTGCCTGCCCATACCACCACTGGACGGTTCCAAGGTGCTCATGGGCGTCCTACCGCCCGATATCGCCCGCAGTTACGCAAAACTCGAGCCCTTCGGTTTCATTCTGTTGCTGGTGCTGTTTTATGCCGGCCTGATCGGCAAGGTCATCATGCCGGTTATAACCTATGCCAATGGGTTACTGCTGGGCTGAGTCAAGCACAGAACCATATTTTTCCATCACAGGACGACCTATCAGGTCTTCCAGGGGGACGGTTGTATACTGTGCAGAAAGTTTCTTCAGCAAAAGATCCAGTTCATTCTGCCACTGCTTTTTATCTGCAGCAGAAAGGGGAATAGAATCATGAAGGAGCACTATATCGCCTGGCTGCAGCCGCTTCAGCACCTTGTCGGCTAAGTTATTAATATTGCGATTTCCCCGATCAAATCCCCTGCAGCTGAAATTCACAACAAACATCCCCAGTGTATCAAGTACCGGGCCAAGCCTTGGCCCGGTAATGCCCACCGGCGGCCGGAAAACCAGCGGCCGGATGCCTGTTTTACGCAAAACTTCCTGGGTACGCCTGATGTCTCCTGCAAGCATCTGCTCACTGCGCAGCATGAGCAGGCTATCATGGTACCAGGAATGGTTACCTACGCTATGCCTCTCGGCAACAATGCGTTGTATTAATTCCGGGTATTGCTCAGCCTGACTGCCGATAACAAAAAAAGTTGCCGGAAGTTTATACCGGGCAAGAAGTGCCAGCACAATTGGGGTTGCTTCCGGTGAAGGCCCGTCATCAAAGGTAAGGGCAATGCTGTTGCCTTTGGGGTTACCGCGGCTGATGACCGGCAGGTAAAAACCTGTCCCCGGGAAAAAGGGAGCTGCGCAACAGAGCACAAGAAAAGAAAACAGCAGAACAACGGCCCACGTAGGAGCAATAAAAAAAGCAGGTGTTGCAAGCAGTAGAACCATGCTGCCGATTTTCTCAGCAAGGCTCCATCTATCATTTTTTTCAGCCATTTCTTTTCACGGCGGGGGCGCCGCTCCTACCCCGGTTATTTTTTTGGTATTTGTGCTTTCAGCCAATAGAGTTCCGGGTTGGTTGGCGTTACGGTGTTGAGCTTGACGGTAAATCCGGCCCTGGTCAGCATGGTTTCAACCTGCTCGGGCCTCCGGTAATGGCCCGACATCCCGGACAGCCTGATTCGTAACTGTTCCAGGTGCCAGAGCCTTGAGGGTTTTCCCCTGGGACGTACTGTATACCTGAGGATAAGAACTGCACCGGGTTGGGCTGCCTGGGCGCAGGATTGAAATAATGTGTCGGCGTCCTTGTCATTAATATAGTGGAGCATGTCCAGCAGGAGAATGAGGTCAGCTGGTTGTACATCCTGGGGCAGTTCTGCCGCCCAGCCCTGCATGGCCCTGCCCCGATTGCCGATCACCAGCCCGGCTACCCGTACCCGTTCGCCATCCGGATCAAGTCCTGTCACTTCGGCCTGGGAAAAATATTCAAGGCACCATGCTGCCGGAACTCCAAAACCGCAGCCGATATCCAGAATGTTGTGTACCTGTACCGGTGGGGGCAGCATTTCAGGCAGCTCGGCAAACATGGGGTCATAATACAGTTTACAGCGGGCAAACATCCGAGGATAGGGTTCAAGCAGACGAAATCTATGCCGAACCCGGGCCTCGATATCTTTGGCAGCACACGGTTTCTGGCCTGCAAACATTATTGCCAGCAGGGGCGGCAGCAGCAGGAAGGCGCCAAGCAGTGAATAGCCTATCCCCAGCAGACAGGTTATGCCGATGCTGCGCAGCAGGGAGTGTTCGGCCCCGGCCAGAACGCCAAAGCCGATCAGGGTGGAGGCCGCAGCCATGAACACGGCCATGCGCACCAGGGAAAACGACGGATGGGTCGGCACACGATAACGCTGGTGGGCACGAACAAAAAAAATGGAATAATCTATGCCCATGCCAAGGATTACAATGGAGAGCATGAGCGAGGGGATATCCAGAGAGCGCCCCAGTACGTTAAGTGTGCCAAGGGTGCAGATATAGGCAAATCCAACCGGCAGCAGGGTGAGCAGGGTTAACCTGACGCTGAGATAAAAGAGCAGCAGCATCACTGTAATGCTTGCGCCGATAATCAGCAGCAGACGGGCAAAGGTGGAAAACAGCAAACTGCCCAGCTGCTTTGAAAAGTACTTCCCATCATACATTTTGCCGAATTTTTTGTAGCGTGTATACAGGGCCGTCGGGTCATAGTTCGGCCCCGGCTGCAGGGTAACAAACTGAACAAACCCAGGTTGTCCGTGACGGGCCGCTATACCAAGCAGTGGAAAATACTTTTCCTGTTCGGAAATTCCAACCGAATCCGCTTGAAACTCAGGCCGAAGAAAAGAAAAAAACCGGTCAAAGGCCTGATCGGAAAAGCCAAGCGGCAAGGCCGCCTGCTTGAGATTTTTCTGTAAACCAGCAGCCCGTTCCCTGCTCCAGAACTCCTTCCAGGCCTGCAGGTTAGCTGCCGCGGTCTGCGCACCCGGAAACAGCATGGAAGAGACAAAAGCACCCTGCAGTACTCCGCTTTCCTGATCCCGGGCAAGCTCGGGCTGCAGCTGATCATCCGTCTGGAGAATATCCTGTATATCCGGCCCGCTGATCATTAAAAACACCCTGTTGTCCATACCGCCCCAGGTTTTGGCAAACAACGCATCTGCGGCCTCAGTCTCACGGCTTACCGTATTCATGCTTTCCAGGCTGACATCAAAGGAGGGAGAACCAAAAAAACCTAAGCCCAGAACCAGGAGCACAGCAGCGGTAAAACCAGGCCAACCCGTAGCTGCGCAGCGATCAACCAGTTTCTGCAGAGGCAGGGATCGGCTGGAACCGGCAGGCAGGCTCGGAAAGACCCTGGGAAAAATAAGATGGACAAAAAGAAAGGAAAACAAGACCCCAAGTGCGGTAAACCGGCCGAGTTCCACAAACATGGGAAAACCGCTGAAGCAGAGGGCTGCAAAGGCTCCAATGGTGGTGCACACCGCCAGCAGCCCGACTGCGCGCACCTCTGTTGCCGCCTCCTCTCCCCGGGTTGCATGGGGCCGGTCAAGAAAGAGAAGATAGGCTATACCGTGGTCAACAGTAATGGAAATAACCGCGCCGCCAAACCCCAGCACCATGATGGAAATGGAGGAATGAAAGAGCGAGTAAACAAACAGGGCAACTGCTGTCCCGGCCAGGGCCGGCACCAGGGAGAGCAGACCGATAAACGGACGGGGAAAGGCAATCACCAGCAGCAGGCTTATTCCTGCCATGGCAAGTGTCAGGGCCATGCGCACGTCCCGCCGAATAATCGTCTCATTGTCCAGAGCGGCCCTGAAGGCACCAACCGGTGTCAGGGTTATTTCCAGCCCGTCTGTTCCATATTTTTGGGTAAGCCTGCTGCCGATGTCGGCAAGCAGTGCGGCAATACGGCGGGCCGCGCCGGTATCTGTCCCGGCTCCGGCAGGACGGGCCGTCACCAGCAGATGGCGGTTGTCGGCTGACAGCAGCATGCCCTGGTAAAACCTGGTCGACAGCGAAGGGGCAAGCATGGCCATGCGGGCCAGAACCAGGTCTTTCAGTCCCAGGGGATCGATATCGACAAACCTGGCCTGACCAATACCGTCCATGGAACTCATACTGGTGTATATTGCCTGTATCTGCTCCTGGACTGCAGAAGGACTCAACTTCGGTATCACCTGCTCCTGCAGCTCATCGGCAGTGAACAGCAGCGGCAGATTTTCAGCCAGGTGCAGGGCAAGACCGGGCAGCAGGGCTCCGATCTGTTCCGTTCCCACCTGGGTAAAGAGTGTACTGGCGCGCAGTTCCTTTTCCACAAAGGTTCCGCAGGCCACCAGGGTATCCGGATCGTCCCGGTTAATCCGGACGTCTACGGCAATCTGTTCAAGCAGGGGATGATTGGCGAAAATATCCAGTGCATCACTGAGCACGCTGTTCTCCGCCGGCAGGGAACGA
>CAZQKF010000156.1:0-5605 GCA_964593645.1 uncultured Desulfobulbus sp. | reverse complement strand
CCGTATGCTTGGTGGTGTGGGAGGGACGGTCAGTGATGGCCGTTCCTATCCCGATGAGTATACCGACCAGCTGGGGCCAGTCTTTTTTTACAGCCATGTAGATGCGCTGCCGTTCCTGGGAAACCGGAGCACCTATCCGAACAGTTGTTATATTGAGCTTTCGTATCCAGTAGGTGCATACTGCCAGGTTTCCTATAAGCACGTCTGCCTTTCCGGAAACCACGGCCTCAAGGGTCTGCTGGAGTGTGTCGTAATAGTCAGGTTTGAGGTTAGTATATTCGCGCAGCCAGGCGGCATGGGATGAGTTGGCCTGGACAGCAACCCGCATGTGTTTGATGTCATTAATACCGGTGATAAAGGGAATATCTGCGCGGCAGAATATCATGCGGTGAAAGCCGATATACGGGGTGGTGTACAATAGAAACTCCGAACGCTTTCGTGAAAAGCCGACAGCAGACAGCATATCAATCTTTCCCTGCTCGGCCTGCTTCATCACCTCCTGCCAGCTCAGCCCGGGGATGATCTTCATGTTCAGGCCCAGGCGCTGGTTCAGGAGTTGGATGTAATCGGATGAATAGCCGCTGTATTGGCCGTTTTTATCAATAAACTCAAAAGGCGCGAATTCCGGATCAATGCCGATGCTGATATTGGGATGGGCTGCTATCCAGGATTTTTCCTCGGGAGTAAGATAGATGTGTTTGCTGCCCTTACCTGGCTTATCATGTACACCTGACAGGTAGGACTCGATAATTCCGCTGATCCGTGCGTCGGGATTGCCATGGGCTGCCTGTAAGTGAAGGTCAATTTTTTCTTTGAGATATGGGGTATTGGGCCCGTTTGGCGGGAAGGCAAATTTTAGATGCCGGGGATTAAAGGCAATGGTTGTGGGCAGTACGTCGTAGAGCGCCTGGGAGGTTGCTCCGTACAGACGGTTGACCACCCCTACATCAGCCAGGTTGGTCTGCAGGGCCTGGAAAACATCCTGGTAGCTGTCAAATTCGATAAATGTACAGGGAATATTGAATTTTTCCATCTGTCTGCGGATGCCTTCTTCACCATCCGTGTGGATACTGCCGCGCATAACGGCAATGCGTCTGCCCGCAATATCGGGCAGGGATTCAACATGAACACCGGGGCGGGTATAGAGTGTACCCCAGTTGATAAAGACCGGTTCATCTGAAAAGGTATATTTTTCTGCTCTTGCCTGGGAATAGGCTACATCCGGCATAATGTCGATGTCTGCAGATTCCAGCCTGGAGAGACCCTGTTTCCAGGTTCCTGGAATCCAGACAATTCGCCAGTTTTCTTTGCGGGCAATCTCTGCCAGGATTTCCGGAAAAATTCCCTTGGGCTCACCCTGACTGCCCATAAACAGCTTGGGCGGATTATTGTAAAAACCGATATGGACGACTCGTTGTTTGGCCGTACAGGAAGGAGCAGAGCAGAAAAATTCGCAGGTAAAAAAAAGAGTCAGTAAGCAATAGAAGAGGGCTTGTCTTGGTATTTTCTTAAAAAATCGAGGCATTAGGGGATGATTCTCTCTAACAAATTATTATTACTTTATTTTATATCAAGAGAAGTCCCTTGGTCAAGAGAAAGGCTGGTTATGTCAGGGTTAATTTTGGTCGGTGAGGGTACATATATCGTTTAGTCATACAGCTTTTTCCGGCTCCTTGCGTTTTTTTGTATTTCCTGTTTACGTTATTTTCTCCAATGAGTTGATTTTGAATGTCGTTTGACCTGCACAAGCAAAACCAATTGTGCTATAAGTACTTCATCCTCACCTAACCAAGTTGCTGGAGATATATAATGACTCAACTGTCTAAGGAATGCAGGCCAACCTTGCAATATCGATGGAAATTGCAGAAACAGGATAATGGCACATCATTAATTTATTATGGCCTGCGTAATTTCCCAAATCACACAAAAGGGCAGATTCCTGTTCGTGCCGACACAGCACAGCTGCTTGAAAAACTTGACGGATCATCTACTGTGCAACAGATCTTTGCAGGTATCTCCACAGAGTGCCAGGATGAAATAACGTCCTTAGTAAATGAAGGGATACTCGTTGATATTGGTTCAAAAGGCTCTCCCGCAACGCAAGAGGGCAAGCAGACCTGTGTCCGCTGCGTGAATAATGACTATGTTCTTCCCGGGTTGGAATTTGACGAAGATGGGGTCTGCGCCTTTTGCCAGTGCTATGAAAAAGTCCCGGACAGTGGCCCTGTGCACGGGGGGACAATCACCGATGCAGAGCTTTTGAAAATGTCTGAAAACAACCAGGGCCGTTTTGATGTCATGGTGCTGTACACCGGGGGAAAGGACTCGTCCTACCTGCTCTGGTATCTTGCGAAAAAACTAGGGTTGAGAGTGCTGGCCGCAACCTGGGATCTGCCGTTTACCAATGAATCTTCACTCCAGAACATGCGGGCAGCCAGATATCATCTGCCCAATGTAGAGTTTGTTGAACGATCGCTCCCCTGGGATCTTGTCAAAGAAGTTTCTGCAGATCTTTTTGATGAGGTCGGGCTCCCCTGTATCTGTCCGATAATTGCCGCCGTTTTGCTCTATCCGCTGGCTGCTGTCGAAAAAATTCCACTGGTCATGGACGGAGTGGAAGCGGCCCAGCTTATTATTCTCAGTAAAATAATGGAACTGCCGGCCGCGTCACACGCAGGGCAGCTCAGCGACCGTGAATTAACCATTCGTCAGCTGACACGATTCATTCGCCCCAATCTCGATTCAGGTGACCCCTGGGATCAGTTTTTACTGCTGGTTAAAAATAAACTGGGAAGGGCCTATGATGCACTTGAAAATGTATTGGCAACAACACCGCCTGAAGAGCTGCCTCTCATGAAACGGTTAAAGAGTGATGAACTGTACGGCACCTGGAATGATGTTCGAACCATTATTGAAAAAGAACTGGGCTGGCGTATGCCCAAGGGCCAGCAAGGTCTGCTGCACACCTCATGCGACATAGAAACAGTCAAGGATTACAGTCAGTTTCGTCGTTTTTCCGATATGAGGACCAGGAGTATGCCCCAGTCAATTATCGAGATCAGTGCTGCCATTTATTTTAAACAGATTACCAGAGAAGAAGGTTTGGTAGAGTTGAAAGAACGGGGATACTACGGCCCGCCGCCGCAACTGGACATGCTGCTGAACAAAATCGGGATAATGCCGGAAAGTATTGCCTCGGCACCGGGCGAACTCGGATGTATCTGTAAAAAATGCAGCTTCTGAACAATATTTTTGAGGTGTACCTATGCCCGTTTCACCTGTTCTGGCCTGGTTCCTGGTCGGTATTGCCTGCTATGTTGTTGAGCTGGCATTACCCGGCTTTATTATCTTCTTTTTTGGTATCGGTGCCTGGTGTGTAGCCCTGGTACTGGCCCTGATCGATGTGTCGCTTTCCCAGCAGTTAATTATTTTTATAGTCTGCTCCCTGGTTACGCTTGCCCTGCTCAGATCGCGGCTGCGTTCTGTTTTTTCAGGGGGTGCTCTTGAGCAGGATGATTCCGTGAATGTCGATTCGGCCCAGGCAACTGGGACGGTGACCGAGGCCATTGTTCCGCCTGCCATGGGGCAGGTCAAATACGGAGGAACGTATTGGCGGGCGGCCGCAGACGAAGAAATAGCAATGGACACTGTTGTAGAAATTGTAGAGAAAAAAGATCTTACCGTTAAAGTTCGCGCCCTGGAGACGGGGGAGGAGCATAGGAATGGATAATTTGCTGGTAGGCGTCATTGTTCTGGCCGTCTTTGTCGTTGTAGTTCTGATGAAGACAGCTGTGGTTGTTCCGCAGCGAAATGAATATGTTGTCGAGCGATTAGGCAAGTACCGGACCACCCTTGAGGCCGGGTTTCATATTCTGATCCCCTTTCTCGACCGCATTGCCTATAAACGAAACCTGAAAGAGGAGCCCATTGATATCCCGGCCCAGACCTGTATCACCGCCGATAACGTCACCATGGAGGTAGACGGCATTTTGTACCTGCAGGTCATGAATGCCCGGCAGTCGGCGTACGGCATTGAAAACTATCATTTTGCCACGGCCCAGCTGGCCCAGACCTCACTGCGCTCCGCTATTGGTAAAATATCGCTTGATAAGACCTTTGAGGCCCGTGAAACTCTGAATCAGCAGGTGGTTGAGGCCTTGGATGAGGCCGCTCAGAATTGGGGCATCAAGGTGCTGCGCTATGAGATTAAAGACATTCAGCCGCCGCGTTCGGTCCTTGAGGCCATGGAGAAGCAGATGCGGGCGGAACGGGAAAAACGGGCCGAGATTGCCAAGTCTGAAGGTGAACGCCAGTCGGTGATCAACCGGGCCGAGGGTGATCGATCCGAGGCCATTGCCCTGTCCGAGGGCGAGAAGATGAAACGGATCAACGAGGCCGAGGGGCGGGCCCAGGAGATTTTGAAGGTTGCCGAGGCCACGGCCGAAGGGCTCCGCAAGGTCGGTGAGGCTCTGAAGGCTCCGGGCGGTCACGAGGCGGCCAACCTGGATGTGGCCAAGAAATATCTTGATCAGTTTGGTAAGTTGGCCAAGGAGAATAATACCATGATCCTGCCCGGCAACCTGACCGATGTCTCCTCCATGGTGGCCACAGCCATGGCCACCTTGAAACAGACAGGGAAACAGTCGTCGTAATGTTTCAGTTAAATATGTCTGAACCTAGAGCAGCAGGCAGCAGGCCCCGGATTGTATCGGGTTTGCTTCTGCTTGCAGCCGCTCTTATTCTTAATGGCTGCGCGATTCATTCCAGGGTAGATAACAACCAGATAGAGGTTGCAGAGCCCATTACCGATTGGGCGGAAAAGCTGGACATACCCCTTACTCCTCGAGGCAATGTACTGCTGCTGCTTGCCTTTTCCGGAGGCGGAACACGGGCCGCAGCCTTCTCCTACGGTGTGCTGCAGGAACTTCGGGACACTGAATACAAGGGGAACGGTGCGAGTACCCGTCTTCTGGATGAGGTCGACAGTATCAGTTCAGTTTCAGGGGGCAGTTTCACGGCGGCCTATTATGGGCTGTTCGGCGATCAGATCTTTGAGGATTACGAGACTACTTTTCTCAAAAATAACGTACAGAAGGTGCTGCTCAACGGTGTCTTCAACCCCCTGAACTGGTGGAAGATGATGACCACCGGGTTTGATCGGACCGAACTCGCTGTTGCTTATTATGATACCTATATCTTCAAAGGGAAAACCTTTGCAGATCTCATGCATCACAAAGGCCCCTATATTCAGATCAATGCCACTGATCTTAGTCTCGGCCAGCGGTTTTCTTTTACCCAGGGCTATTTTGACCTGCTCTGCTCCGACTATGCCGGGTTCTCCGTTGCCCGGGCCGTGGCGGCCTCATCTGCCGTTCCCATTGCCTTTGCCCCGGTAGTGCTGAAGAATTACGATACCTGCTCTGTAACCTATCCGGATTGGTTCACCCACACCAGGGAGCGGGCAGCTGCCGATCCCCGGCTGGCTGAAAAGGTTGCCGGGGTGATGTCGTACACGAATAAGGAGAAACGGAAATTTATTCATCTGGTGGATGGGGGCATAACCGATAATCTGGGGGTTCGTACCCTGTATGACCGGATATCGCTG
>CAZQKF010000155.1:0-5618 GCA_964593645.1 uncultured Desulfobulbus sp. | reverse complement strand
GGTCATTGAGATCCCAGTATAACATACTGACATTCCGACCGATCAGTTCTTCCTGACGGTATCCGGACAGTACAAAACACGATGGACTGCAGTAGCAGAGTGTCCCGTCAAGTGTGGACTCAAAGTAGATGTCTTTAAGATTTTCGACTATGCGGCGGAACTTATCCTCACTGTCCTGCTTTGCCTGTTCGGCAGCCTGTCGTTCAGATATTTCACGTGCCAGGTTTTCCGCCCTCTGGTTGGAATCTTTGATGAGCCGCATCAGGGCAGCATGGAAACTGCCGAGAAAGGACGTGGTCGTGCTGAGAAACAGGAACATGCCAAAGATGATTGTTCCCCAGGATGAGGGACTGACTGCATAGGCGTTCATGTCAAAATTATAGTGGATGACTCCTTTGATCACGGCAACGGCGTTGGCAATGGTAGCAAGGGTAAGCACGGTAAGAATGATCCAGCCTAACCGTGAACCGTAGAGCAGAGTCGCCAGGACAATGACGATGAAGTAAAAATAGAGACTGCCGCTGATAAGGCCAAATGTCCAGACTCCGATAATACCGAGCAGGGTCAGGGCGCCGAGCAGAACAGCTGAACGGATGTGAAACGGAATCCGGTGTCGATACAGGGCAATGGAAGCCAGCAGCCCGACCGCAACAACCTGAACGGTCATGACCGGCTGCCAGCCAAGGTCAGCGGCACGGGTAAGACTTGCTGCAAGCGCTGGAATGTAGGCAAGAGAGAAAATGATCAGAGCAGTGTTTAACACACTGTTTCGAACATCCTGAATAGTATTTTTTTCAGAAACCATTGTGGCCCCTTTGTTGTTCATGCCTTTTCTCCGTTCTTCAAATGAAGACACGGACGGGGTGCTGATTGTGTTTTATGGTCTGTGTTAAATAAAGTATATCACAAGATCAGTGTAATGGACGAATACTAAGTGGCCTGCGACAGGAACAGGATGTTGAGAATAAAAAAAATTCTTGTGAAAAGGGGAGAAACGGCGTATCTGAACGGTATGTGTGTTGAGGATTTCTGAGTTTTGTACAAAAAAATTGAGGATGACTGTATGAGAAAAATAGTGTTTGTACTCTGTGTTCTGCTCTCGTTTGCTGCTTCCCAGGCGGTTTTGGCTGCCCAGACCATTAAACTCGGCGTAGTAACCAAGCCGGGATCTGCCCAGAATATTGTTGCAGAGAAATTCAAAGAATTGCTGGAACAGCGCTCGGGTGGGGCCTGGGATGTGAAAATTTTTCACTCCAAATCCATCGGTAACGAGACTGAGATCCTGCAGCAAATCCAGATGAATACCATTCAAATGGGCATTATTACCGGCGGGCCCTTTGATACCTTTGATCCCATTGTCCGGGTAATCAATTATCCCTTTCTCTTTAAAGACAGCGCCCAGGTGGATGCCGTCCTTGACGGGCCGCTGGGGCAGGAAATCCTGGATGATCTGGCCACAGTGGGCTTTAAAGGGCTTTGTTTTTCAGAAAATGGTTTTCGCAACCTGACCAACAGCAAGCATGCGGTCAAGACGGCGGATGACGTGAAAGGGCTCAAGATCCGAGTCATGGCCTCGCCCCTGCACAAGGCTATCTGGCAGGCCCTGGGTGCCAATCCCACCCCCATGCCCTGGCCGATTTACACCGAGCTTGAGCAGGGCGTGATCGACGGCCAGGAGAATCCGCTCTGGGTCATGGAGGTGTATAAGTTTTATGAGATCCAGAAATACATGACCCTGACCCGGCATGTGTACTCGCCCCATATTGACGTGGCATCCATGATCTGGTGGAAAAAACTTGCCCCTGCTGATCAGAAAATGATCCAGACTGCCATGGTTGAGGCAGCCCGGTTTCAGCGCAAGGATAACCGGGATAAAGACGGTGCCCGGCTGGTGCTGCTTAAGGACAAGGGTATGATTGTGGAAGAGCATCCTGATCTGGCTACATTTCGGGCCAAGGTTGCGGGCTTAAAAGACATGGATCTTTTTAAAGAACCTAAGGTGCATGATCTGCTGCTTAAGATCATGGAAGCAACAAAGTAATTTTGGTTCATTGAAGATGAACTGCAGAGACGCAGAGGGAATAGAGATTTTTTTGTATTCTTTTCTCTGCGTCTCTGCGGTGAACAAATTCATATCTGAAGTCCCCTGTGCTCAGATTTTTTGACAAGACCTGTGCAGTTGTAAACCGGTACCTGGAATACCTGCTCTTCGGGCTGGGGTTTTCCATGGCCCTGCTGGTGGCGGTGCAGGTGTTCTGTCGGTATATCCTCAATTCCTCCCTGTTCTGGTCGGAAGAGCTTGCCCGCTACATGCTGGTCTGGCTCAGCTTTTTTGGGGCCACGGTTGCCTATTACCGTCATCTTCACCCTGGTGTTGATGCCCTGATAGCTCGATTTCCTGCAACCGGGCAGCGTATTTCGCAGCTGCTGGTGTATGGGGTAACCATAGGCCTTGCCCTGGTTATGATTATTTCGGGCTGCCGGTTTGCCTGGTTTGTCCGCCTGCAGATCACCCCGGCCCTGGCACTCCCCAAGTGGATTCTGCTGGCCGTTATCCCGCTCAGTGGTGTTATATTTTTGTTGTACGCCTTGCTGTTTTTTCTGCAGACCCTGCACCGGAAACAGCCATGACCAGCCAGATACTGCTCATCTCGCTGCTGGTACTGTTTGCAATCAACACCCCCATTGCCATTGCCATTGGCGCCAGTTCTGTCCTTGCCATCCTGCTCCAGGGCGATTTTCCCCTGATGATGATTGCCCAGCGTATGTTTTCCGGCACCGATTCTTTCCACCTGATGGCCGTGCCTCTGTTCATGTTTGCCGGGGTGCTCATGGAGGCAGGCGGAATCAGTCGCCGGATTATTGATTTTGCCAATGCCCTGGTGGGCTGGCTGCCGGGCGGCCTGGCTGCGGTGACCATTGTTTCAGCCATGTTTTTTGCGGGCATCTCCGGTTCTGCTGCAGCCGATGCCGCTGCTGTCGGTGCCATCCTGATCCCGGCCATGAAGCGCTCCGGCTATGATGCCGACTTTGCCGCAGCTGTCCAGGCCTCGGGCGGCTCCATCGGGGTGATTATTCCGCCCTCGATTCCGATGATTATCTTCGGTTTTCTCACCGGCGCCTCCATCGGCCAGCTGTTTGCAGCAGGTATATTGCCGGGAATTCTCATCGGCCTGTCGCTTATCCTGGTTTCCACCATTATTTCCCTGAAATACGGCTACTCAGCCACCATCCCGTTTTCTTTCAGGGAAACCTGGACAACCTTTAAACGTGCTCTGCTGGCCATGGGCGCGCCGATAATAATTTTAGGCGGTATTCTTACCGGAGTTTTTACGGCAACAGAGTCGGCAGCCGTAGCTGTTATCTACGCCATGCTGGTGGGCATGCTGGTTTACCGGAAAATTAAAATCCGTGATCTCTTTCCCCTGTTTCGGGACGGAGCAGTCACTGCAGCCATTGTCATGTTCATCATTGCCATGGCCTCCATCTTCAGCTGGATTGCCGCCATTGAAGATATCCCGGCCCAACTTGCAGGCGGGCTGCTGTCGCTGACTGACAACCCAATCATCCTGCTGCTGCTCATTAACCTGGTGCTGCTCATTGCCGGTACCTTTGTGGAGACCACGGCCGCGCTCATCTTGCTCGTCCCCATGATCACAGCCATGCTGCCGGCTCTGCACATTGATCTCATCCAGTTGGGTGTCATTGTGGTCACCAACCTGGCCATCGGCATGCTCACCCCGCCCATGGGTATCTGCCTGATTGTCTCCTGCTCAATCTCCGGCTCCACCCTGGGGGCGATCAGCAGGCGAATTCTTCCCTTTCTGGCAATCTTACTTGTCGATTTGCTGATTATTTCTTTCTATCCTCCACTCACTCTCTGGATGGCAAAGCTGGTGGCGGGGTGAAAGTATCTTTGTTACTGATACGTTACCTGCATTCCAGAAGATTTTGTACAACTCTGTTTTCAGTAAGATATGGAATATATAGCCGGAATCTGGCCCTGGTTATTGCCACATAGGTGAGACGATCCGCCTGCTCCCTGCTCCAGCGGTTTTGGTCCAAAGCATCGAGGCCGAGCACCAACACTGCGGCATAATCAAACCCCTTTACACTGTGGATGGTTGAGATCGTCACGCTGTCGGTTGTGATATCATAGCTTTTTTTTGCCCGGTAATCCTCAGACACCCAGTTGTAGAGCATTCCTTTCCTGTCCAGGGCACTGGTTATTTTTTCAGGCAGACTGCCGCCGTCCTGGTCAGTCAGTTTGCTCTTGCTATAGAGCACGGCAATCTCAGAGAGTGGATACTGCTTATCTATGACCAGCCGGCTGATTTCCTCTGCAACATGCTCCAGCAGATCACCCTGGGTCGCATACTTTTCAATGGCAGGCCCTGGCCCGTGAAAATCAAAATAGCCGGGGAACAGTTCTGTCTGCACCGATTGTCTTTCCTCCGGATCCCCGCCTCCAGCGGCGGCAAACCGTGCTGCAAATTCCGTTAATTCTTTGGTGCTGCGATAGATATATTGAATCGTATGGGTACGCCCTCTGGCATGTATCCCCAGCGCTTTCCAGTTGCGTGTTCTGGAGTAAATATTCTGGTTCTCATCCAGGGCAATCGTGAGAATATCTGTCTTCGGGTTGAGCAGGTTCATGATGACCTTGAACATCTCATCGGAGAAATCCTGCCCTTCATCGACTAAAGCAGCGTCGTATTTCCGGTAGTTCTCACTGGCCTGAACCGCGTCATCAAGCACTATCTGGTAATAATCCTGATCCTGGCCTTCATAATCAACACTCTCCCCGTTGATTCGATTACAGAGCTCATAAAAATGAACAACATCCACACCCTTCTCGCCCATGGGTACCTGTTTCCCGGCGAGCAGCCGCTTGATATAGCGAACCAGAGTCACATTGAAGCAGACAAACAAAACAGAGGTCACCGCGGGATTATAGCGCAGCAAAAAAAGCGCCTTGTGGACAAGCACCAGTGTCTTACCGCAGCCGGACGGTCCCTTTAGAATACGGTGGCCGCCGTCAAACTTTCTGGCCAGTGCCTCCTGGTGATGATCAAGGGAGGATATCCTGCTCTCCAGGGCGCTGAACTCAGCAGCCTCGGCATTTCGCGGCTGCTCAATACGGACAACCGGAAAGATAATCTGCTTGAGATGTACCTTTTCCTTGCCCGTGAGCTGACAGGGAAACTTGGGGGCGAACTTCTCCAGCAGAACATCATGAAATGATTTTCCGGTGGTATCCCGGGACACAAACGATTCAGGATGGAGATCATCCCAGAAAAAGACCTTGTCCTCTTCAACAACGTTTTGAAGATCTTCTTCTTCAAACTCCATTTTGTTGATGTTGGGAAAGATAACCCCGCAGCTGACCGGAACCTTGGGGTTGCTGTCATGGCCATGACCGGCTGAGAGCAGACGACCATCCTTTTTCAAGGCATCCATGAAGGCAAAAAAATACTCCCGTGCCTGCTGCATGGGAGTATTTCGGGTCACCTCCTGACCGTTCATGAACAGACGAAACTGTTTTTTGTCCGCCTCAAGAATCTGACCAAGCGACCAGTCCTTGACCTCAAAGATTTCCAGCCCGATCTCGTCATGAA
>CAZQKF010000154.1:0-5622 GCA_964593645.1 uncultured Desulfobulbus sp. | reverse complement strand
CATGGGACGTTCCAAGATGTCGGTCATTACCCGCGAAGACGGAACAGTGTTTTACGATGCCGACTATACCTTTACTCCGGGCAAGGCAGATTGGCTGCGTCGGGGAACAGATGCCACCCTGATTACATACGGTGCAGTCACCCCGGCCTGTATGGAGGCCTGGCAGATTCTAACGGATGTCGGTAAATCCGTGGGGGTTTTGAATATGGCCTCGTTGTTGCCCCTGGATGCGGACGCAGTAATTGAGGCGGCCGGTATCGGCCCCATTGTGACGGTTGAAGATCATCATGTGGAAACCGGGCTTGGTTCCTCTGTTGCATTGGTGTTGACGGAGCAGGGAATCGCCACCGGATTGAAGCGTCTGGGGGTTCGTCATTACGGTGGTTCCGGTAAACCAGCGGATCTTTATAAGCAGCAGGGACTGGACGGCGTCTCCATTGCCGGGACTGTACAGGAGATGCTTGACTGAGCAATACTTTTTCGGGAAAGCAAGGTATAAAAAAAGGCTGTTCCGAATATCTCGGAACGGCCTTTTTGAGATCAGGCGGACGGGACTGAGCTGATGTCAGTTGCGGTAAAACCTGTGCTCTCCGTACTGGGCTACATAGGTCAGCTTGCCTGCCCATTTCGGACTGACATCCTTGCGGTGGTAAAAGGTTGCCCCGTTTGTAAAATCAGAAGTGGTCATCGCCTTCATGGCTGTTTGCAGGCTGTGGATAAAAGCGTCAGGTTCTGTGGGTAAATATGAATTTTTTTGAAATGTCCAACTGAACTGGTACGGCGCTGTAACAACTTCTTCAACACTCTTGTTTTTCTGGATGGCCCGGTTCAAAGTGACATGGGCGACAGCTAACTGGCCGATCTGCGGCTCACTTCGTGCCTCATGGTAAATATTTAAGGTCAACCAGAGTAATCCTTCAAGGAAACTCATTGTATACTCCGTCTATATAGCACTATTTATTTGATTCATCGTTGGTGTTCACTTTTTCATTACATGTCATAATAATCATTATATTGTAAAAAACAACCCATGGTCTGGATCATTCATAATTGAGAATTATTACTCGTTGAACTTACAGGAGAAAATCATCAACGTGTTACGAAAATGTTATTAGACAGCATGACAGTAAAGAGGATGAATGGTATGTCTAAGTCTTTGGCTTTGTATCTTCAAGGTGAGGTTTGAGTAGCTTTGGGGATGAGAAAATATGAAAACAACGAAAATACCGGGGCTTGTCTGTCCCGGCAAAGGAGTGTCAGTATGTTTAATGCGGAGAAATTGTTGGGGAAAATAGTCCAGGAAACCCTGGGCGGCGGCAGTTCAGGCAGGAAAAATAAAGGGGGCGGTATGCTTGATTCCCTGGCCTCGGGTCAGGGGTTGATGACCGTGCTTGGTCTTGGAATCGGAGCCTATGAAATATTAAAGGGACAGGGAGACACGCCACCTGCTCCGCCGCAGGGGCAAGCGCCGCCATCAATTCCTGCAGGTTCCGGGAAGCAGTCATCTGCCCCGCCTCCACCTCCAGTGCCAGGCGGAACACAGTCAGTTCCTCCGCCTCCGCCGGTTTCACCTGCGGCTGGTGACCAGGCCGAGGCAGACATCCAGGGGCAGGAATTTGCTCTGCGTTTGATTCGGGTGATGATTGCTGCAGCCCATGCTGATGGTCATCTTGATGCGGCAGAGGAAAAGGCTATCCTGGATCGTCTGCAGGGGGCGGAGATGGATAGTGAAGAAAAGATGTTTGTGGTGCAGGAACTCCATCAGCCTAAGGACGTGGCTGAATTGACAGCCGGAATACATGACCCGGCAAAGGCACAAATGATCTATGCTATGGCTGTTGCTGCAATTGAAGTGGATACGGAGGCTGAGCGGGCCTGGCTTGATGAACTGGGAACCGGGCTTGGTCTCAGTCCGGAGATCAGAAATTTTATTGAAACACAGTCTTGAGTTGAACAATACCAGGTCGGCCGGCCGAAACTGTCGGCCGGCCGTCCTCGCGTGCAGGCAGAACTCAGCGTTCAAACATGGAGGCCAGTCCGCCCAGGACCGAACCTTCGCCCACGGTCTGTCCCCCGGTCTGTGGCGCGGCCTGGTAGATACGGCCGGCCAGGCGTGAAAAGGGCAGGGATTGCAGCCAGACATGGCCCGGCCCCTGCAACATTGCAAAAAAGAAGCTCTCGCCGCCGAAAATTGCCGACTTTACATTGCCGACATATTCAATGTCGTAGTTGACGGTCTGGGTCAAGGCCACCAGGCAGCCTGTGTCCACCCGCAGGGTTTCTCCGGCAGCCAGTTCTTTTTCCACAATCGTGCCGCCCGCGTGAACAAAGGTGAGTCCGTCTCCATCAAGCTGCTGCATGATGAATCCTTCCCCGCCAAACAGGGCCGTGCCGATTTTTTTCTGAAAAGCCACACCTATTGAAACCCCCTTGGCAGCGCAGAGAAACGCATCTTTCTGGCAGATAATCCGGCCACCGTATTTTTTGAGATCCAGGGGTATGATTTTGCCGGGATAGGGCGAGGCAAAGGCTGCCTTGCCCTTGCTGCGGCCACCATAAGAGAACATAGTGACAAACAGCCCTTCACCGGTAATCAGCCGCTTACCGGCACCCATCATCTTGTCAAGAAAACCGCCGGACTGTGACTGCTGCGAACCGTCGCCGAAGATGGTGTCCATGGTAATGTCATCAGACATGTACATCATGGCCCCGGCTTCTGCAACAACACTCTCTCCGGGATCAAGTTCAATCTCCACAAACTGCATTTCATGGCCGAAAATTTCATAATCTATCTCATGGGCCTGCTGGCCGGTTACGGGCGGTGGAGGGGCAGCTGCCGTAACCGGGCTGTTTAATTCCGGAACTTCCGCTGCAGGCTGCCAGTCGGCAAAGCCGTCCCGCCAGACCAGGGTACTGCCCGGATACTCACCCGAGGCTAGAGCAGCAGAAAGTTGAGCAGTTGTTATGGGACCGATGGATTTACCGTCTACAGCAACGTGCCAGGTGGACATGGGTAACCTCTGTACATTGTTGGATCAGGGTAACGCTACAGGTTCGATCCTGTATGCACTATTTTTCACTGATCTTTTATTAGTGGGAAAAATTCTAAGAAGAAAATATACATTTTTTTAAGCCTGGGTTAAAGAAAAACCCGTTGCTTTTATTATTTTCAGATGCTGCTACAATCCTTCAAGTTCTGGTGGAAGATCTGATTTTTTGCCTGTGTTGCATGTTTTGCAGCAGGGTACAAGATTACCTTTTGTTGAACGGCCGCCCCGGGACAGGGGAACAACATGATCCATGGTCAGGTTTTTTATGCCCACTTTGCGATTGCAGTAATGGCAAATACCGGCGGCTGTTTTCTGCTGCCACCAGCGGGTCTTGCGCAGCTCGCGGGCCTTGCGCCGTTCCGCCCGGATATCAGAGTCATCAATGCCGAAGTTGAAAAAATCATCCATCTGCAGCAAGTCCTCCAACAAGAAGCTGCCGGGCTTCACCGACCAGGTAGAGTGAACCGGCAATACAGATAAGATCTTCGGGTGCTGCTGTCCGGCGGGCCTTGGCAATGGAGTCGTGGACTGAGTTGGTTATAATCATCTTTGAGTGCAGTTGACCTGGCAGGGCCTCGGCCAGCTGTGCTGCAGTGGCAGATCGTTCCGAGTCAGGCCGGGTAAAGATAATGACATCGGCCGGCGGAGCTATCTCCTGCAGGGTGGTCTGCAGATCCTTGTCCGCCATGGCACCCCATATCAGAATCAGCCTGCGGTACGAGTAGTCTGCCCTGAGTGCCTGCTGCAGGGCCTTGACCCCGGCCGGGTTATGGGCGCCGTCCAGGAGAAACTGCAGGCCGCCACCGGATTCGTCAACTCGCTCATTACGGCTGTTTAACCGGAAACTTTCCAGTCGTCCGGGCCAGCTGGTTCGGGCAAGGCCGGTGGATATATGCTTCCCTGTTAGGGTAAATCCCTGTTCCCGCAGCAGCTGGACGGTGGCCAGCGCCACAGATGCATTGGTTATCTGGTAGCCGCCTTTCATGGCCAGGGGCAGTTTTGTCAGGGTTGTATTGTGGAGCCCCTGGTAGTCCCAGCGGCCAGGTTTATCAGCCAGGGGTTGAGCATTGAAATCACGGCCAAAGAGATAGAGCGGTGCATTTTTTTCTTTGCAGGTCTGTTTGATAATTCTACCTGAGTCGTCGTCAGCGGCAGCAGAGACGACCGGGATTTTTTGTTTAATAATCCCAGCCTTTTCGGTAGCAATCTGGGCCATGGTGTCGCCTAAGTACTGCTCATGATCCATGCTCACGTTGGTGATGATGGAGAGCAGGGGACTGACCACATTGGTGGCATCAAGTCGGCCGCCCATGCCCACCTCCAGCAGGGCCGCATCGATCTGCTGCTCGGCAAACCAGAGCAGGGCCAAGGTGGTGGTGCATTCGAAGTAGGTGATCTTGTCATCGTCCAGTACCTCAACAATCCGGGTAATCAACCGGGCAAAGTCCTGTTTGCTGATATAGTGATCGTTTATTCTGAACCGTTCCCGAACTGAACTGAGATGGGGCGAGGTATAAAAACCGGTGTTGTACCCGGCTGCTGACAGGATGGAGCACAGTGTCGCACCCACGGATCCCTTGCCGTTGGTACCGCCGATGTGGATGGAGGGCAGGTTATGGTGTGGATTGCCCAGCCGTTCTAAAAACCGGTTCATGGAGTCCAGGCCCAGCTTGATCTTGAAAAACTGGAGCTGATCCAGAAAATCCCAGGCCTGTTGATAGTTCATTGTCTTTTTCATGCCAGCCGCCTACTCCATGACCTCAAGCTTGGCATAGTCCAGGTGAAGGATCTTGTCTCCGTGCCGGTCAAAGCAGACTTCAACTCGGCGAGGGCCGGGCACATCTTTGACCTTACCCACACCGAAAAATGGATGTTTAACCATCATGCCGGGGGTGAAGGTAGTACGGGCCGATGAGATGGATTTTCGTGTTTTGACGGGCGGAACACCACCGGAAAAACCGGTTTCTCCGCCATAGGCAGGTGTTACGGCAGGCACAGGATCGTTGATCTCATACAGGCCCGGGTTGATCTCACGCAGAAATGGTGACATGACAGTACGGTGAAATTTTCGATCCGGAGTCATCAGCTCTTTGGGGTAGGAGAGAAAGAGTTGTTTTTTTGCCCGGGTTGCTGCCACATAAAGGAGACGGCGTTCCTCTTCCCACTGCTCTCCGGGTACGGCGTTCTGGTGCGGAAATCTGCCATCGGCAAGGCCGATGACAAAGACCGCATCCCATTCCAACCCCTTGGCCGAGTGAATTGTGGAGAGGATCAGTCGCTTGCTGTCTGATTCGTCTTCTGCAGTTGCTGATTCCGGCGGATCCAGGGCCGTGTCATCGACAAAAGACTGCAAATCACCGTAACCGCCGATCAGTGCCTTGATCTGGTCAAGATCACGCCGTCGTTTCGGATAATCATCGTAGTAAATCTTTTCAAAAATAGGGTCGTAATACTCTAAAACCAGATCAAAGATTGCGCCCGGTGTCAGACCAGACCGACGTAGACCTGCCAGGGCCTCGGTCAGACGGGCAAAACCCTGTTGCCAGCCCGGGGCAGGCCGGTAATTGATGAT
>CAZQKF010000153.1:0-5623 GCA_964593645.1 uncultured Desulfobulbus sp. | reverse complement strand
CCCCTGGTGGCAATCTTTTAAAGCTCGAAACCCGTCAACTTCACCCAGAAGCTGCCGTCTCTTTCTGGTAAGAATAGCATACCTGGTGCCGCTGCCGCGCAGGCTTACCCGGCGCTGGGGATATTTTCGGGCGGCAAACCAGGTGTTGCCGCTGGCTGACTGGAGCAGCTGCCCTTCTGCGGTGAGTTGTGCAAGCTGCGGGAGAAATTCGGTCACGTCAAAAGATTCATCATCTACGCTCAGTGGGGCCTCTGCTGCCATGCAGACCAGATGGGCCTTCATTATTGTCGGATTTTTTGGGTTCAGCACTACCGGTTCCACATCACGGTCAAAGAAATCTTTGGGATTGCGCATGAAATGCTGATCCAAGGCATCCTCGTGACCGATCAGTACGGTGAGTGATTCCTGCATGCCGCGTCCAACTCGGCCTGCCCGCTGCCAGGTGGCCATGATGGATCCGGGGTAGCCGACCAGGATGCAGATATCAAGATTGCCGATGTCAATACCCAGTTCCAGGGCTGAAGTTGAAATCACCCCGAGCAGGCTGCCGTCTGCGAGCCTGCCTTCAATCTCACGCCGGTCTTCGGGCAGAAATCCGGCCCGGTAGGAGGCAATACAATCAGCCTGCTCCTCCATCCTGCGCTGGCTCCATTGGGTGATCAGTTCGGTCATCTTGCGCGACTGGGTATAGACTATGGTGCGCAGACCGCGGTGAACAGCTGCCTGCAGCAGCATGGAGGCAGCTGCCGGAGCTGAATCAAGAGGGTTGAGCAGCAGGATATGACGGGGTGGTCGCGGTGCCCCGGATTTGCTGAATACTGTCAGTGGTGCATCAAGCAGATTTTTACCCAGTTCTTCAGGATTACCAACGGTAGCTGAAGAGAGCAGGAAAACCGGATTACTGCCGTATAATCTGCAGGTACGCTGCAGTCGTTTGATCACCCAGGCCATGTGCGAGCCGAACACGCCCCGGTAGGTATGGACTTCATCTATGACTACATGGGTCAGGTTGGCAAACAGATGTCCCCAGTTATCCTGGTAGGGCAGCATGGATAAATGCAGCATGTCGGGATTAGTGACCAGGATTGCAGGCAGGTTTTCCCGGATTTTTTTGCGCATGTAAGCGGTGGTGTCGCCGTCATACACTGCCGAAGGCATCCGGGCCCGGTCTGTAAAATAATGGGGCAGCAGTTCAGCCATTTGGTTAATGGTTTTGACCTGATCCCGGGCCAGTGCCTTGAGTGGAAAGATGTACAGGGCTCGGGCATCAGGATTTGTCAGCAGTTCGCAGAACACCGGCACGTTATAGACAAGGCTCTTGCCGCTGGCCGTAGGGGTTGCTAAGATAATGTTACTGCCGTCCAGTACTTGTTGGACAGCCTCGGTCTGGTGACTGTACAACTCGTTAATACCGAGTGTCTGCAGTACTTGCCTGAGCTCAGGGGGCAGAAAACCCAGAGAAGCAGTCTGGGCCTCTACCGCTTCCAAAGTTCGGTGGGCAACCACCAGCGGCCCAAATTGTTCAGATCCGTGCAGTGCTGCAATATATTCACTGACAGTGCCGGGAGGAGTCATGTGACAATCTGTAATGGATAAATTTGTTCAAATACCATTCTAAAGGCAGCCGTAAAAGACTTCGCATTTGCTCGAGCAATTACCGTGTTCATGATATATCATGAATAGTATATTTTTTGCTTTGCTTATTCTATTCTTCTGGAAATACGCCAGTGTACTTGGGATAGCAGGTACAATTTCAGTCATGCGTTATGAAGAAGGAAGCAGTGAAAATAATTAAGATCATTTCGTATGTATTGGTTGCCGGTGCGCTTGGCGGGGTGACAAACAGTTTTGTGGTTTGGTCGCTCGGTGCCTTGGGGATTACGCCGGTACTGGGTTTTGCCATGGCACCGGCATTGACCTTTGAGTGGTTGTTCAGGAGGGTGTTTGCCAGTGCGTTATGGGGATGTATTTTTATATTTCCTGTGTATGAAAACGATCCCATTAGAAAAGGTATAGTGCTCAGCATTCTGCCGTGGCTGTCAAGTGTATTGGTTGTCTTTCCCCTACGGATGGACGTTGGTTTTTTCGGTCTGGGATTTGGACTTGGGACGCCCATCTGGACGTTCTTTTTTGCAGCCATCTGGGGAGTAACAGGAACGCTTTTTTTAGCTAAATTTGTTGACCTGCCCCGGCTCCGCTGTGCTTATGGCGGGTGAGTGCTGTTACTCCACAACTCTCTGCAGCAATCAACAGCGACCTTAACCCTGCCCACGCTCAGCCGGATTTGAGCGACGTGATCACGTATTATTGAACAGTGGCGGTAACTATATTCTTTTTTCTCCATTCGCTGAGCAAGATTGCTGAAAAAGTGTTACTGCCGGGCATCATGGTCGATTCCTTTAAATATTCCGTTACCTGCGCTGCCTGCATACAGAATGGATGGGTTTGAAGGATCAAGAGTTAGAGCGCTGAAAGCAAGAACTCCCAAGCCATCATTGACTACCTCCCAGGTGATGCCGGCATTTAGACTTCTGAAAATTCCCCTGCCGCTGCTCTGGTCGTGATACGGTGCGTCTGAGGTAACGGCATAAAGAATATTAGGATTATCCGGATGGACTGCAATTGCCACCACGTCAAGATTATCTTCCGTGCCAAATCCGCTGTTGACTTTGGCCCATGAAGCACCACCATCAACAGTTTTGTACACGCCACCGGGAAAATTTTTCTTTAAGGTATGGTCATATTCACTGCTCACAGCCGTATAGATGATTTCCGGATGCCCGGCAACCACCGCAATATCCCAGACACTGAGTTGTGGCAGGGGAAGGTCGATCCGGTTCCAGGTGGCACCTGCATCAGAGGATTTAAACAATCCCCCGTGAACCGTGCCGGAGCCATTGTTGTCTTCGGTATGTATGGCTTCCATACCCGCATACAAGGTGTTTGAATCATTGGGATCAACAAGGATTTTTCTTACCTGTAAATTCCCGGCCACGCCAAGTCCGTTGTTGATCCGTACCCAGTGCAGTCCACTGTCTGTTGATTTGTACACACCGTGCTTATAACTTGCCGCGTAGAGAATCCGCGCATTTTCCGGGCTGCGCTGATCCATGGCAATGGACCAGATTGTCGCATTTGGGAGGCCTGTTGGTTCACAATTCCAGTTTTCCCCCTGGTCACTGGTGGCGCAGACTGTACCTCGGTTTTGTTCCCACCATCCGGCTGCCGCATAAATGTTGTCATGGTTTGCAGGATCGATAAGGATAGAAAAGGTGTTGGCCGTGTAATCGTAGTGATTTTCCCTGAACATGCCCTTTTTCAGCCGTTTAAAGGACTGGCCGCCATCCATGCTCTTGAGCAGTCCCATATCCCAGTATCCCGCGTAAATCACATTGGAATCTGTCGGGTCAACTGCAATGTCCTGCACACAGGTTGTTTCCAGTCCGGTTCCATGCCAGCTGCCTGCAGCTGTCTGCCTGCTATAGGATTGCTGCCAGCTCACTCCACCATTTTCGCTTGTAAAGAGGTTGGTCGATGTGCCGAAAAAGAGCCTTTTGGGGTCTCTGGGAGAAATGGCCAGACATTTTACTGAAACACCGTGTTCTGTGATCCAGCCCATGGTAACATTGGCATTTGCTTCCCCTGGTTCCATGCTTACCCATTTCCAGCTTTCTCCTCCGTCAATGGTTTTGTATACTCCCGGATCAGGAGCCCAAGGTGTGTTGCCCAGATACAGAGTGTCTGTATCGTCAGGCGCAATCACAAGTACAGGATAATTGCTGGTCAGGCCATATTTACTGTTTATCTCCTGAGGAAGGCCATTGTTTTTGGCATCCCAGTTTGCTCCGGCATTAATACTTTTGTAAATACCACCCTGCCAGCTTGCGCTGCCGGGTTCGGCCCACATGGTTACATACAGGATATTTGTTTTCTTGGGGTTAACAACGATGTTCATCCCATGAAGGTGTGCAGGCAGATCGGTGTTTCTGGTTGACCATGTAGTTCCGGAATCTGTGCTCCTGTAGATACCTTTGTCGGTCGCGGCATACAGGGTGGTGGTATTTTTTGGATCAATTGTCAGAGAGTAGATCAGGGCGGCAGAATCAATACCGGTTCCACGAATGGGATTCCATGTTGCACCTGAATTGGTACTTTTATATAAAATACCTTTGGTTGGAACTTCCTCCCAGTGGTCGCTGTCAGTTTCATAGCCTGCCCTTGTGATGCCAATGGCAGCATAGATGATAGCCGGTGTTTTGGGGTCAACCACAATATCGCTGACCGGGGCGCTGAAGTAGTACGGATCTTCCTCTGGAAAGCCGGAACGACTGCTTACCCAGCTCTCCCCACCATTGACGGACTTGAACACCCCGCCTCTGGTAGCCGCATAAAGAATAGCAGTGTTCGCAGGATCATAGGCAATGTCCTGTACATAATAGGTGGATAGCCCGTTGTTTTTTATCTGCCAGGTGCGGCCATGATCCGTGCTCTTGTAGATACCACCCACATCACACCCCACGTACACCGTGTCTGCAGGATCATTAACAACCGTAATCGCAGAGAGCCAGCCTCCACCTCCCGGCCCGATGGAAGTCCAGGTAACAGGAGCAAGAGCATGGGGAGTCAGGAGGAGAAAACAGAGTAGAGGTACAATTGCATCTACTCTTAACAAAGATGATTTCATGTTCATCGTTTTCCCAGCAGGAATTGTTAGAGATTTACCCACTTTATTATGAAGTAAATCTGACAATTTTGAGCTGAGTACTCATAAATGTCCTTTTTGTAGTCATTCTTTTGCCTTGGTATTGTTTGATCATTTGTATTTATTTATGTTATACTATTTTGTATTATTCTGCTGTAATTCAGTCATTTCTTCGCCAGAATCAGTCATTAATTTCCAGAGCATTACTCTTGCCCAAGGAGAAATCAATGAAAAGATCATTAGCCATGTTTTGTTGTGCAATTTTTGCTTGTTCCTCAGCGGCCATTGCTGCTGACAAGGTTGTGGTGATTCCACTGAGTGGAGCAAAAAACTTTATATACTGGCGGTGCCTGGTCGGTTGATATGTCATATAAGGTTGCTGACGGGGTACAACAGTATGTCGGGAGTAGTTATGTATGCGGTACAGGCCCACAATGTCCACGAGCCTCAGTTTTCCTCCGTAGATACAGTGGAATTTGTTAGCTGCTAAGGGGGCTGGTCCACAGGGCCTTCAAGGTGATCCGGGGCCTGTTGGCTCAGCTGGAACTCCGGCTACTACTGGTTCGCTACGGTGGATGGCAGCTACAGCCGCTACTTGTACTTCTACGTCAGCGACGCCGACAAGAGTAACGACCGCCGTGCGTACGGTTTCAGTGTTCGGTGTATTAAGGATTAAGACATTTTGATGTCTTTGTTCCTTTGTCACTTTCCCCCTGCATCCCGCGTCATTTTGCGGGTGCAGGGGGCTTTTGCTTTTAGGTAAATGTATATATAGCTGGAAACCGGTTTTAATATGATGAGATCCAGAGCAATTATCCGGATCTATCCCAGAGCGATCTGTTAGGGCGTTTAATATGTCAATATTTTATGTGGCTCTATATGAAACTCAGCTAATAATGTTACTTGCAGCGGTGCCAACTC
>CAZQKF010000152.1:0-5628 GCA_964593645.1 uncultured Desulfobulbus sp. | reverse complement strand
CATGACGACTGGTTCCAAGGATATGAAGACCACCTAAATCGCAGACCTGATCGCCCAACTTGATATCCGTACCACGACCGGCCATATTGGTGGCAATAGTTATCTTGCCCTTTTGACCGGCATCGGCAACGATTTCCGCCTCTCGTTCATGCTGTTTGGCATTGAGAACCTCATGGGGAACCTTTTCTTTCTGCAGCATTTTGGCTATTTTTTCAGACACATCAATGGAGATCGTGCCCACCAGTACCGGCTGCCCTTTCTCATGCAGTTCTTTAATCTCGCTGACAATGGCTCGGTACTTAGCTGCCTGGTTTTTATAGATAACATCGGCAAAATCTTCGCGAATCATGTCCCGGTTTGTCGGCATGACTACAACATCGAGGTTATAAATTTTCTTAAACTCAGGTGCTTCAGTGTCGGCTGTACCGGTCATTCCGGCCAGCTTATCATACATACGAAAGTAATTTTGAAAGGTAATAGAGGCCAGGGTCTGGTTTTCCTTTTCGATCTTCACCCCTTCCTTGGCTTCAAGCGCCTGGTGCAGACCGTCGGAATAGCGGCGTCCTTCCATGGTTCGGCCGGTAAATTCATCAACAATGATGACCTCACCGTTTTTTACAATATAGTCGACATCACGCTGGAACAACACATGGGCTTTCAGTGCCTGATTGACATGATGGAGCTGGTTGATATTACGTGGGTCATACAGGTTATCAACTTTGAGAAGTTCTTCCGCCAGGATCACGCCTTCATCGGTGAGCATAGCCTGCCTGGCCTTTTCATCTTTATTATAATGCTCATCTTCCTTAAAATGTTTCATGATCCGGTCGACTTTGAGATACATGTCCGTGGACATCTCTGCAGGGCCGGAGATAATAAGTGGTGTACGTGCCTCATCAATTAAGATGGAGTCAACCTCATCCACAATGGCAAAGTTAAAGCCGCGCTGGCAGAAATCAGCCACATCAAACTTCATATTATCGCGCAGATAATCAAAGCCAAATTCGTTATTGGTACCATAGGTGACGTCAGCTGCATACGCTTCACGTCGGGCATCATCATCCATATCATGGACAATGGATCCAGTGGTCAGGCCGAGAAAGCGGTAGAGCTGTCCCATCCATTCAACATCTCGACTGGCAAGGTAATCATTGACGGTCACGACATGTACACCTTTACTGGACAAGGCATTGAGATATACTGCAGCAGTTGAGGTAAGGGTTTTACCCTCACCAGTCTTCATCTCGGCAATCTTGCCCTGGTGCAGGACAATGGCACCTATCAGCTGTACATCGTAATGCCGTTCACCGAGAACACGCTTGGCCGCCTCTCGACAGACCGCAAAGGCTTCGGGGAGCAGAGCATCAAGTGATTCGCCCTTGGCAACACGTTCACGAAACTCGATCGTTTTTCCCTGTAACTCTTCATCATTCAACGGCTCAACAGAGGGCTCAAGATCGTTAACCTGGGCGACAATTTTACGCAGCGCTTTAATTTCACGATCATTTTTACTGCCAAACACCTTAGTTAATGCTTTTCCTATCATCTATATCTCCACAGGCAGAACCTGCATGATTCCGCATTTAAAACTCCCAAAATATCTCGTTGGGATACATATAATTTTATGGTTACCACTCAAGCTCAATCCTGCATGCCTAGAGAGGATATTATGGGCTGTCAGCTGACCTTGTTTCTCCAAATTAAGGCATCTTCATCGCAATCCGGAAATTTTGGACACTGCAGACAATCACTCCAAATTTTATGAGGAAGTTCACTCTTTTCAATGTCAGCAAATCGTTGTTTCCGGAAAAAATCGGCCTGGTAGGTCAGGACAAATACATTCTCAATTTCAAGACTTACCGCCTCATCCAGGCAGGAGGCAACCAGTAGTTTGCCGACTCCCCTGCCCTGCATACTCTCAGCAACGGCAAGTGATCGTATTTCTGCCAGATTATCCCAGCAGATATGCAAAGCGCTGACCCCCTGCACGCCCCCCTCATCAAAGACGATGAAGTCACGAAGCTGGTCATAGAGTGAACTGATGGAACGGCCAAGCAAAAGACCAAGACCTGCAAAATTCTGCAGCAGGCTGTGAATTTCTCTGACATCGCCCATTCGGGCAGGACGAATATGCCCTGCCGACTGTATCTCGGGATCAGTTTTCATGAGAACTACGCAATTTACCCCTTTCCCGGCAGACGGTCAAGCGCTCAACGTATTGATTTTCTTTAACCGGACAACCAACGTCGTCATCCTCTCATCCGGTTCTGTACACAGTATGCTGCTTTGGGGTGCTACAGGAATCTTCTTGCCATCGGGCTTTAATATCTTAACCGGTGAATTTCCTGACGGTGCTGCGCGGGATGCCTTTGCCTTGTCAACAGCAGGCGCAGGCAGCAAAATAGTCTGCCCGGCCCAAAGGCCGAGCAGAAACATCCACAGAAATAGACAAAATGCAACAACTGCAATACCGGCAACTCCAGGCAGACTAAGCTGAAAGCGAAACCTTTTTGGCGTCTTTCGTTTTTTTACAGGTTTACGAGCAGCAGGTTTCTTTTTGCGAGCCATTACCGTTTTTTGTAACTGATGATGAACAGATAGTGTTGTTACACTGTGTTATTTTATGACGCAACAGTCAATGCTGCTCTCCCCGGGCCGCCTACATCTTCTCCGGAGCGGTTAATCCGACCAGTTCAAGACCATTGGCCAGCACGGTTTTTACCCCCTTGCACAGACAGAGACGGGAATTGGTCAGCTCTGGGTCATCGGTAATCACCTTACGTTTATTATAAAACGAATGAAAATGACCAGCCAGCTGGATCAGGTAAAAAATAATGCGGTGCGGTGCCAGATCACGGCCAGAACTTGCGACCAGGCCAGGATAATCTGCTAAGGTTTTCAGGAGCTGATACTCTTCAGATTCATGCAGACCGGCCAGATCCGTCTCAGCCAACTCCGACAGACTGACACCCTTATCCGCAGCCATACGTTCAATGGAACATAAACGGGCATGGGCATACTGGACATAGTATACCGGATTTTCCTGACTCTCGGCCGTGGCAAGTTCCAGGTCAAATTCCAGTTGGGAATCGGGTTTACGCATCAAAAAGAAAAATCTGAGCGCATCCGTTCCCACCTCGTCCACCAACTCGTCAACAGTAACAAAGGTTGCCTTGCGAGTGGACATCTTTACCTGTTTGCCATCGCGCAGCAGGGTAACAAACTGATGGAGGATAACTTTGACCTTTGAACTATCAAGGCCAAGCGCCTCAATACCGGCCATGACATCAGGAACGGTGGCAATATGGTCGGCACCGAAAATGTCAATCATCCAGTCAAAACCCCGACGAAACTTTTCCCGGTGATAGGCAATATCAGGCAAACGGTAGGTGGGTTCACCAGTGCTCTTGATAATGACTCGGTCTTTTCCCTGACCAAACTCGGTGGACTTGAACCAGACCGCATCCTCATACTCATACACCAGTCCTTTGGACCGCAACTCACTGACAACATCATCAATCAACCCGTCTTCATACAGAGTATGCTCATTAAAGTACGAGTCAAAAACGATACCGATTCGCTGCAAAGTGGCGTCAATATCTTTAAATATCGCGTCCTGGGCCCGCTTGCGAAACAGATCAAGATCTGCATCCTTCAATGAATCACCAGAGTCATCAATCATGGCCCGGGCAATCTCATACAGGTAATCACCCTGGTATCCGTCTTCAGGGAATTCGTTGTCAAGGCACAGCAGTTCGAGATAACGGGCCTGGAGTGAGGCACCAAGTACCCGCATCTGCCGGCCTGCATCGTTAAAATAATACTCCCGGGTGACATCGTGACCAGTAGCGATAAGCAGCCGGGCAATGGTATCGCCCAAGATGGCATTACGGCCATGACCGACACTTAAAGGGCCAGTGGGATTGGCACTGACAAACTCCACCATGACCTTCATGTTTTGGCCGATATCAGACAGGCCAAATTGCTGTCCCTGCTCATTAATCGGTGCTAGAACCGTACTCCAGATACCAGGCTGAAGGAACAGGTTGACAAAACCCGGCCCGGCGATTTCAACCTTATCAAGCATGGAATCATCAGCGCTCAGCAGCTCAACTAACTTGCCGGCAACTTCACGGGGATTACACTTTTCCTTGCCCGCTACCACCAAAGCCAGGTTGGTTGCATAATCTCCCTGCCCTTCATGGCGAGGCACTTCTACAGTATACAAACCTGCAGCTGCATCGCTCCAGAACCCCTGCTCCACACCACGGGAAAAACAGTCATCCACTAAAACTTTAAGTTGTGATCGTATCATTTATTTTTATATCTATGTTGGACATTCAGCAACTGCATCATTGCTGCATTATACCGGAAGCTATCAACCTTGAACCTTGAACTTTGAACCGTCAACCGTTACCTATCAACATACACCCGATTGTTTAAATTACCAAACAAACAGAGTACTTCATAATTAATGGTTCCAAGCCAACCAGCTATCTCATCAACGGTAATTTCCTCATTGCCCTGGTGCCCTAACAACACGACCTCATCACCAGGTAGGACATCATCCAGGTCTGTGACATCAAACATGGTCAAATTCATAGAAATTCTACCCACTACTGGAACCCGCTGCCCGTGAATCAGCCCCTGTGCAATATTGGTAAGAGCACGCAGGTAACCGTCTTCATAACCAGCCGGGATTAGAGCTATTTTACTTGGCCGCGAAGTTCTAAACGTATGACCGTATCCAAGCCCTGTATCGGCTGGGACAACCTTTATCTGGGTAATACGGCTGCTGACACGCATAACCGGGTGCAGCCGGGGTTCTTGAGCACACTCCACACCTTGCCTGCCGTCCGGGTAACAGCCGTACAAAGAAATACCGGGCCGGATCATATCCAGATGAGAACCGGGAAAATAGAGAATACCGCCGGAATTGGCCAGATGGATCAAAACATTTTCCGGAAGCAGTCCCCGGATACTCTCAAGTTGTCTGCAAAATACTTCGGTTATCTCATTGGTCGAATCAGAGTCCGGATCATCAGCCATGGGAAAATGGGCCATAATACCGGCAAGTTTCAAGCCCGGGAGTTCCTGAATCTTCATAAGCAGGTCGCCCAAGCCGCCCATCAAGCAGCCCTGGCGTCCCATGCCTGCATCTACTTTAAGATGGAGTTCGATCTCCTGATGACGACGAACTGCTTCAGCCGACATCGCCTGCAAAAGAGTGCCATCCACAACCACCGGCGTTAAATGATGATCAAACAGCGCCGGTATAAATTCGGGCAAAATCCCAGCCATAATCAAAATTGGCTGTTCTATACCGTGCCTTCGCAGTTGCACACCCTCGACGGGTTCTGCAACACCAAAACGGTCTGCACCAGAGGCGGCAAGCGCCCTTGTACACTTCACCATGCCGTGTCCATAGGCATCGGCCTTAACCATGGCAAGCACGGGTCGACCACCACATTTTTCCTTGAGCAGAGAAAAATTATAACACAGAGCAGCCAGAGATATCTCTACCCTGTTGAGTGACTCAATCACGGCGAATCCACTGCAGCCATTGCAGCCAGCCATGGCGGCTGGACAAAAACAGGGCCCAGCCAATAGCCACATACAGGGTACCAA
>CAZQKF010000151.1:4435-5665 GCA_964593645.1 uncultured Desulfobulbus sp. | reverse complement strand
CCAGGGTGTCCAGGTTAATGGTGGGATGCACCTGGTTGTCGGTCAGCGAGGGCAGGTTAGCGGCAAGCTCCAGCACCCCGGCTGCGCCCATGGCATGGCCGATAATGGACTTGGTGTTGTTGACCCTGATGTCCGGACAGTCGGCAAAAACCTCACGAATGGCCTTGCATTCCTCAATATCACCCTGCCGGGTGCCGGTGGCATGGGTATTAATAATTGTGATGTCAGCAGGTTGCATATGGGCACGTTCCAAGGCAAGCCGAATACACTCGGCCTGACGCGGGCCGTAGGGCAGGACAAAATCACGCGCATCAGAATTCATGGCATGTCCGGCAATCTCCCCGTAAATGCGTGCTCCCCGGGCAAGGGCCTTGTCCAACCGTTCCAGAGTAAACACACAGCCACCTTCAGAAATAACTATTCCGTTGCGTTCCTGGTCAAAGGGGCGACTGGCCCTGGTGGGATCGTCATGCTCAGCCAGAGCGCCCTGGGCCCGGAAACTGGCAAAAATACCAAACGAGCCGGTACACTCTGAAATACCGCCGCACAGGGCAAAATCGACCTCACCCAGACGCAGCATCTGGCTGCCCTGGATCAGAGCGGCATTGCCTGCAGCGCACGCCGCGCCCACCGAGTAATGGGGCCCGGTGATACCAAGATTCATGGTGATCTCACCGGCCGGATTATTGAGTACGGTGCGAGGATTGTGATGATGGGTCCAGTAGTCGACATTATAGTCAAACTGACTGATATTATAGACCTCGTTTTCAGTTTCCACTGTGCCGTGTTCGGTGAGTCCGATATAGACACCTGTCCGGGCCCGGTCATATTCGGAAAAATCTATACCGGCATCGGCCAGCGCCTCACCTGCACAGTACACGCCGATACAGCCTGCCCGGGTGCCCCGTTTGTTTTCCTTTTTCTTGCGGTACCTGGTTTCAGCAAACTCACAGAGCCCGGCCGGAGCCGGATCCATATAGCGCAGATCAATGGTTGATATTCCGCTCTCACCGGCAAGCACCCGCTGCCGGAACTCGGCAAGTGAATTTGAGCCGCCCGGAGCGGTCAGCCCCACCCCGGTGATGACGATTCGGTCGCTGTCTGATCGTGCACTCATGCGTCAGCTCCTGTCAGCTTTGCCACAATACCGGGAACCGCCTTAACAGCCTCGGGTAGCTTGTCGGCCATGGGCCCTCCGGCCTGAGCCATGTCAGGCCTGCCCCCGCCCTT